>DVNA01000175.1 GCA_018714665.1 Candidatus Gallibacteroides avistercoris
GGGCATTGAAGAATAACCTTACGATTGAGGAAAAACGTTTGATACAGTGTGGTGTGGCTGAATTCAGGCAACATTTGTGTATTGTTATTACCGAAGGAACCTCTTGTGGGGCCTGTTCAGAACATTGTCCTACGCAAGCCGTAAAAATGGTTCCGTATAAGGACGGATTGACACTGCCTCAATTAGACAAGACCTTATGTATCGGATGTGGCGGTTGTGAATATATCTGTCCGGTTTTGCCTCATAAAGCCATATATGTCGAGGGTTTATCTGTACAAGGAAAGGCCAAGGAACCGGAACGGGGAAAAGAAGAGACTCATACGGTGGATGATTTCGGATTCTAGTCCGTTATTTTCTTTCCGATTATAAGTTTTTTATTATCAGGGAATAAGGTGGTGGCAAATAGATAAATGTCGCCACCTTCTTTTATTCTCATTTTTCCCCGTAATGTATCTGCGGAGAGAGGAAAGTTCCGAACGGAGACATTAGCCTGGGGATATTTACGAGCAACCGATACCATGTTTTTCTTTGAAAAATCGAAAGACTCTGTTATTTCGAAAATGCGACCAGGAAAATAGCCGATCATTTCATCTGATGTGTATAAATGACTGTTTATATGTAATTTGCCAATACGGTATTGGGCCGATATAGATTTGAATAAACCAGCTTTCAGAATGGATGCGTTAGGCTCGTATAAAAACCGATGAACTTCGCCCGAGATAACGGGGATATTCTCTTTCTCTTCCTTGAATCCAGCAGTATAAATTTGCTCTTTACCGCTTGTCGAAAAGTTGACGCAAACAAGCTGTGTATTCTTGTCTGAGGAGGTTTTGTCTATGACAAATAACAGCTCTTTACATTCATTTCTTACCGATAATATATGTACCTGGGTAACATCTCCAAGAGCCAGCAAAGAGGCATGAATATCCAGCATGGGGGAGGCCTTAATAATGAGTCTTTTCCCTTTGGTTAGTATTTTATTTTTGAGCTTTAATATATCTGGTTCACAATCAGATAGAGCATAAAGCCGCCTGTTTTCATTGCCTCGTCGGGCTGGGTCTATGTAATAGGTATCTGAGAAACAGTTTGTTGAGTCGATATAATGTTCGCAATTATCATGGACAATCTGGACGGAAGATGCTTCCAGTTCAGAGAAATTGTGAATTGCCGCTTCACAGTAATCTTGGTTTATCTCTACATAAATAGCTCGTTGGGCTACTTGTGATAAATAAAAAGAATCGATTCCTAAGCCGCCGGTCAAGTCGCATACGGAATTCCCGTGGAGTAATCGTTGTTTGTATTGGGCCGTAATTTCAGAAGAGGCTTGTTCATAAGATAACTTGGAGGGAAATATCAGTCGGAAATTTTTGTACCAATTGGGAAGTTTCAGTTTTATTTTTTTTCGAATCTCAATCTGTTCGACAGCAAATGTATAATCAAAAGGGAAATTTTTATTCTTCTTTAAAAGCAATGTGTGGATATCATCATTGAGGTGTTCTTTGATAAATGAAAAAAAATCTGTTGTATAAGAGTAGTTACTCATTTAAAGAATCTATATTTGTTATATAATATATATTATGATAAATAAAAAATATTCAATTTACTTATTTCCTATTTTTTCTCTTTTGATCCAATGATATGATGTGGCCAATGCAGTCATTTTTCTTTTTCTTTCCTGAAAAAAATCCCAACAAGATTCTTATTGGGATTTTTTGTATAGCGGATTTTTTGTTTCTTATTCAGTTACTCCGGCTAATTCCGGGTCTATCATAATTCGACCGCAGTATTCACAAACAATGATTTTTTTACGCAGTTTGATGTCCAGTTGTCTTTGTGGCGGAATCTTGTTAAAACAGCCTCCACAAGCGTCGCGCTGGATATATACTACGGCTAAACCGTTACGAGCGTTTTTCCGGATACGTTTAAAGGCTGATAATAATCGAGGTTCGATATTTTGTTCCAACTTTTTGGCCTGTTCGCGGAGTTTTTCTTCGTCTTGTTTGGTTTCCGAAACAATTTCGTCCAGTTCGTTTTTCTTTTCGGTCAAATCGATATGGCGTTCGGCCAATAACTCTTCGCAATGTTTTACTTCCTGGGCTTTGTCTTCTGCTTGTTTGGTGAATTCGCCAATTCGTTTTTCACAAAGTTCTATTTCCAAAGTTTGAAATTCTATCTCTTTGCTAAGAAAATCGAATTCACGGTTATTGCGTACGTTTTCTTGCTGCTCGGTATATTTGGATATAAGGTTTTTTGCATTTAATATTTCGTTTTTCTTACCCGAAATAGCCGTATTAAGCTCATTTATATCGGCCTGGAAATTTTTGATACGGGTTTCTAATCCGGCAATTTCGTCTTCCAGATCTTGTACTTCCAACGGGAGTTCTCCTCGCAGGGTTTTGATGCGGTCTATTTCTGAAAGTACGGATTGCAATTCATACAGCGTTTTAAGTTTTTCTTCTACTGTATATTCTTTTTCAACTTTTGTTTTATCAGTAGCCATATTGATTACAAATAATTTATCGGATTTGTTTCTACCATTGAATAATACGTCGCAAATGTAGGGAATTTTTTCGTAATTATATCATAAAAAATCTCTTTTGTATATTGCTCGCTTTCGTAATGGCCGATCTCGGACAATACGATTTGCGATTGGTAGTCGAGATAATCATGATATTTTATCTCGCCTGTCAGAAAAATGTCAGCCCCTTTATTTACGGCTTGTTTGATTAAAAATGCACCTGCTCCTCCACACAAGGCAACGGTCTTTATCGGGCGGTTATGTAACGGGGAATGTTTCAGGGTTGACAAGTGGAACGTCTCTTTGATATGCTGTAAAAACGATCGCTCATCCATGGCCGATGGCAATTTCCCGATCAGGCCAGAACCGGCTCCCTCCCACTGATTTTGAAGGGATATGATGTCAAACGCGGGTTCTTCATACGGATGTACTTTTTGTAATAGTTGGATGGCTTTCGTTTTAAGATATGCAGGAAGAACGGTTTCGATACAAGTCTCTTTTTCATAATGGAGTTGCCCAATCTTACCTCGAAAAGGGCTACACGTCTCCCCTGCCTTGAACGAACCTTCTCCTTCTGCGTTAAAGCTGCAATGATCGTATTTACCTATATGACCTATCCCGGCGGAGAATAATGCAGTTCTGATTTCTGAGGCATAGTCGATGGGGACATAGACTCTTAATTTCAATAATTTATCAGAAACAGGATCTAAAACGGTCGTATCTTCCAATCCTATTTTTTGAGCTATTTTCTGGTTCACACCTTCTCGGACGTTGTCCATACAAGTGTGGGATGCGTATATAGCCACTTGGTGTTGGATGGCTTTTATGATAATCCGTTCTACACAAGTACTCCCGGTAATGGACTTTACACCCTTGAACAGTAAAGGATGATGGGCGATAATTAAATTGATATTCTTGTTAATAGCTTCTTCTACAACCTCTTCTGTTACATCGATGGATAATAAGACACCGGAAGTCATTGCCTCCGGGTCTCCTATTTGCAATCCGCAGTTGTCATAATTTTCTTGTAAAGCTGTCGGGGCAAACTCTTCAATAGCTTGTATGATCTGGCGAATGGAGAGGTTTGTCATGCTTACTGTTTTTCTGAGAGGTTGAGTTTTAGTTGTAATTCATCCAATTGTTCCGTTGATATGGGCGATGGAGCCTCCATCATAACATCCCGCCCGGAATTGTTTTTGGGGAATGCTATGCAGTCTCTGATGGAATCGAGCCCGGCAAACATCGAGACGAAGCGGTCTAACCCGAAAGCCAACCCTCCGTGGGGAGGTGCTCCATATTTGAAAGCATTGATTAAACAACCGAATTGGCTCTGTATTTGTTCGTCATTGAACCCTAAGATACGGAACATGGTGTTTTGCAGTTGGCTGTCGTATATACGTATCGAACCGCCTCCCAGTTCCACACCATTCACCACCATATCGTAGGCATTGGCTCTTACTTTTCCCGGATCAGTTTCTAGTAAGGGGATATCTTCGGGTTTAGGTGCGGTAAAGGGATGGTGCATGGCATAATAGCGTTGCGTTTCATCGTCCCATTCCAGCAACGGGAAATCTATTACCCATAACGGGGCAAAGACATCTTTGTTGCGTAACCCCAGTCGGGTACCCATTTCCAACCGTAATTCGCACAATGCTTTTTGAGTTTGAGCGGTTTTACCGGCCAGAATCAGAATCAAGTCTCCGGGTTTGGCGTTAAACCGTTGAGCCCATCTCTGCAAATCATCCTGTCCGTAAAATTTATCGACGGATGATTTAAATGTTCCCCCCTCTTCGCAGCGTACATATACGAGCCCCTTGGCTCCGATTTGGGGACGTTTTACGAATTCAGTCAGTTCATCTATCTGTTTTCGCGTATAGGTAGCGCATCCTTCTGCACAAATACCTGCCACGTATTCAGCGCTGTCGAATACCCCGAAATTTTTCCCTTCGGTAAGATCTTTTATTTCCACGAATTTCATGCCGAAACGGATATCCGGTTTGTCGCTTCCGTAATACTTCATGGCATCGGCATATTGTATTCTTGGAAAAGGTTCGGTAAAGTCGATATTCTTGATGTATTTGAACAAGTGTTTGGCCATCCCCTCAAACATGGTTAAGACATCTTCCTGTTCTACGAAAGACATCTCGCAGTCTATCTGTGTAAATTCCGGTTGACGGTCGGCCCGCAGGTCTTCGTCCCGAAAACATTTTACGATCTGGAAATAGCGGTCGAATCCGGAGACCATCAACAGCTGCTTGAATTGCTGTGGCGATTGCGGCAAGGCATAAAACTCTCCGGGGTTCATCCTGGACGGAACGACAAAATCGCGTGCTCCTTCCGGAGTGGATTTCATCAAAACCGGAGTTTCGATTTCCAGAAAATGATGTTCATCCAAATAACGCCGTACTTCAAATGCCATTTTATGGCGTAATTCCAGATTCTTCCGTACACAGGGGCGGCGTAAATCCAGGTAGCGGTATTGCATTCGCAATTCATCTCCCCCATCGGTATCTTCTTCTATGGTAAAAGGAGGGACTTCTGATTTGTTTAATAAACGAAGCTCTTCTGCTGTAATCTCTATTTCTCCTGTCGGCAAATTTTTGTTTGCGTTGGATCGGGCATTAACTGTACCGGTTACCTGAATAACATATTCACGCCCTAATTTATTGGCTTGTTCGCAAAGAGTTGCGTTTTTGTCTTGGTTAAAAACCAGTTGAGTGATGCCGTATCTGTCGCGAAGATCAACGAAAGTCATCCCTCCCATTTTTCGGGAACGTTGTACCCATCCAGCTAATGTTACTTTTTTATTGAGGTCTGACAGACGTAATTCTCCACAAGAATGAGTCCTAAACATATTTATTGAGATTTTAAACACTAATTTTTTACTTATGCACGCAAAAGTATAACAAAAAAGCGAGTAAATATAGCGATTTGAGAAAATGTTTGGGAACAAAAAATAAAAATAAAGATTTGTCAATTAAAAAAAATGTAATACATTTGCATCGCTTTTGAAAACAAAGGCAACTCGGATGATTCGCTAGCTCAGCAGGTAGAGCACAACACTTTTAATGTTGGGGTCC
>DVNA01000176.1 GCA_018714665.1 Candidatus Gallibacteroides avistercoris
GATTACAACAAAGTCATCTCGTTGGATCCCGGATTCGTATATGCCTACTACAACCGGGCCAACGTATATAGCGTTCAAAAAAATTACAAGGCAGCCTTGGCGGATTATGATGAAGCCATCAAATTGGCGCCCGAGTTTGCGGATGCCTATTATAACCGGGCCATGATTTATTTGATAACGGGTAAAACCGAGTTGGCAAGAGCCGATCTGAGTAAAGCCGGTGAGTTGGGTAAATATGAATCGTATAATTTGTTGAAAAGATTAAGCGATTAAATGTGTCGGAACTGATAAAAGCAGTAGAAATAAAAATCTTTGTAAAAAACAGGGTTGTATTTCAGAAATAATGTACTATTTTTGCATCTTTGAACAAAAAGAACAAACGTATAGAACAATATAATTTAAAGAGATAAAGAACGAAGCAAATAACCATGAATAGGATAAAAATAATATTTCCTGACCAGACGGTAAAGGAGTATGAAAAAGGTGTAACGCCTTTCCAGATTGCCGAGTCCATCAGTCCGCGTTTGGCACAAGATGTTTTGGCAGCAAATGTCAACGATCAACCGTGGGATTTGAATAGAGGCATTGAAACGGATGCCACTATAAAATTGTTTAAATGGGACGATGCCGAAGGGAAACACGCCTTCTGGCATACCTCTGCACACTTGATGGCAGAGGCCATACAACAACTCTTCCCGCACGTAAAATTTGGTATAGGCCCGGCCATAGAAAACGGATTTTATTACGATGTAGATGGAGGAGAAGCTCCGATAAAAGAGTCCGATCTTCCTCTTATTGAAGCGAAAATGATGGAACTTGCCGCTAAAAAGGAGGCGGTTGTCCGTCGTGAAATATCCAAAGCCGACGCCCTGAAAATGTTTGGTGACAGAGGAGAAGAATATAAGGTAGAGTTGATTAGCGAATTGGAAGATGGGACCATCACCACCTATACACAAGGAGAATTTACCGATTTGTGCCGTGGTCCGCACTTGCCTACTACCGCACCGATAAAAGCGGTAAAACTGACCTCGTTGGCCGGTGCTTATTGGCGTGGCGATGAAAAGAGGCACCAATTAACCCGTATATATGGTATTACCTTTCCCAAAAAGAAGATGCTCGACGAGTATCTTACATTGATGGAAGAGGCCAAAAAACGCGATCACCGGAAATTGGGTAAAGAGTTGGAACTGTTTATGTTTTCCCCCGCAGTAGGAGCAGGGTTGCCCCTCTGGTTGCCGCGAGGAGCCATGTTGCGCGACCGTTTGGAAAACTTCCTTCGTCGTATCCAGAAACGGTTTGGCTATTTGCAGGTTATAACTCCGCATATCGGGAATAAATTGCTCTATGTAACATCTGGCCATTATGCAAAATACGGGAAGGATTCTTTCCAACCTATCCATACACCCGAAGAGGGCGAAGAGTTCTTGTTGAAACCGATGAATTGTCCGCATCATTGCGAAATATACAAAGGCTTCCCGCGGTCATACAAAGACCTCCCGTTGCGCTTTGCTGAATTCGGAACCGTATATCGGTATGAACAAAGCGGCGAATTACACGGGTTGACGCGTGTGAGAGGTTTTACGCAAGACGATGCACATATTTTCTGTCGTCCTGACCAATTGAAAGAAGAGTTTTTGAAGGTAATGGACATTATATTCATTATATTCAAAGCGCTCGACTTCCAGAACTTCGAGGCTCAAATTTCGTTACGCGATCCCAATAACCGGGAGAAGTACATAGGCAGTGACGAAAATTGGGAAAAAGCAGAGCGTGCCATTGTTGAAGCTTGTGAAGAAAAAGGTTTGAAGGCGCGGGTTGAATTGGGCGAAGCCGCATTTTATGGCCCCAAACTCGATTTCATGGTAAAAGATGCCATCGGTCGCCGTTGGCAGTTGGGAACTATTCAGGTTGACTACAACTTGCCGGAACGTTTTGAGCTGGAATATACCGGTAGCGACAATCAGAAACACCGTCCTGTTATGATCCATCGGGCACCGTTCGGATCCATGGAACGTTTTGTCGCCGTATTGATAGAGCATACAGGAGGAAAGTTCCCCTTGTGGTTGACACCGGATCAAGTGGTTATCATGCCGATCAGTGAAAAATACAACGATTATGCACAGCAGGTAGCCAAGGAATTGGCGCAAAAAGATATTCGAGCCATTGTCGATGACAGAAATGAAAAAATAGGGCGTAAGATTCGAGACAACGAAATGAAAAAAATCCCCTATTTGTTGATTGTCGGAGAGAAAGAAGCAGAAAATAATGAAGTTTCTGTAAGAAAACAGGGTGAAGGTGATAAAGGTTCGATGAAAATTACTACCTTTGCCGAGATTTTGACCGATGAGGTGGAAAAAATGATAAACCAATGGTAATTTAATGGAGAAAAAAATCACTGTTTCAAGGGATGTAAATCAAAAATCCCCGTCTGGAAGAAAGAACAATGAAGATGCCAAAGAGCAATATCGGATAAACGAAAGGATACGAGTAAGAGAGGTCCGGGTTGTAGGCGATAATGTAGAACAAGGCATATATACTATTCAGGAAGCCTTGCATATGGCCGACGATTTAGGGCTTGATTTGGTAGAAATTTCTCCCAATGCCGTACCACCGGTTTGTAAGATCATTGATTATCAGAAGTTCCTGTATCAACAGAAGAAGCGTCAAAAAGAGCAGAAAGCCAAATCGACGAAAGTAGTGGTGAAGGAGATACGGTTTGGACCGCAAACTGATGATCACGACTATAATTTTAAGTTGAAACATGCCAAAAGTTTCTTAGAAGAAGGAGCTAAGGTAAAGGCATATGTGTTTTTCAAGGGTCGTTCTATTTTGTTTAAAGAACAAGGCGAAGTGT
>DVNA01000177.1 GCA_018714665.1 Candidatus Gallibacteroides avistercoris
AGAGCTACCACCAATTAATTTCCGGTAGAGGAGTTATAATCCGCCCCTTTTCTTTCGTAGAAAAGGGGCGGATTGTTATTCATCCGAATTGCCATAACGATACCCCCAGACACCCTTTCTACACATTTTCATCCTCGTAAAAATCATCTTTTTTTCATCTATCTTAGAAAAAATGATAAATTTGTCCCTATATATCAAAAAAACAGACAACATGAAAACGAACAAATTCATCTCTTTTATGGCAATTGCCCTATGTATGGTCGTATTTACCGGATGTCGATCACAAGAGAAATGGCAACTGGTATGGGAAGAAGATTTCGACAAAGAGGGTGTAATAGACGAATCCGTGTGGAGTAAAATTCCACGAGGATCTTCTGACTGGAACAAATATATGTCAGACTACGATGCCCTTTACGATGTCAAGGATGGCAACCTGATCCTGACAGGTATGGTCAATCCGGGCATCCCCGACGATACCGTTCCTTACATTACCGGAGGAATCCATACCAGAGACAAAAAAGGTTTTGAAAACGGGAAAATAGAGATACGGGCCAAATTGGGCAACGCCCAAGGTGCTTGGCCTGCTTTCTGGTTACTGCCTTTCGACAACGGACGATGGCCATACGGTGGAGAGATAGACATCATGGAACGGCTCAACTCCGATACCATCGCCTACCAAACCGTACACTCCCACTATACTTATAACCTGAAAATGGGAAACAATCCCAAACAAGGGGCAACCGGTCCTATCCGGAAAGACGACTACAACATTTACAGCGTTGAACTGTATGCCGACAGCCTGGTATTCAGCATCAACGGCAAACACACTTTTACTTACCCCCGCATCGAAACAGATAAAGAAGGTCAATTTCCTTTCGACCGATCGTTCTATCTGATGCTTGACATGCAGTTAGAAGGTTCATGGGTAGGGAAAGCCGATCCAAAAGATTTGCCAGTATCCATGTACATAGACTGGGTACGCTTCTATCAGAAACCGGAAAAATAAATAGATGCTCCGGTAACGATATTGTCTGAACAAGATAATGAAAAAAATAGTCATTGCATCCGACTCATTCAAAGGATGCCTATCTTCGGCAGAGGTGTCCCAAAGTGCGGAAACAGCCATCCATCGCATCTTCCCGGCGTGCAACGTTGTTCCGATAACGGTGGCCGATGGCGGCGAAGGGACGGTAGATGCGTTCGTCTCATCCGGCAATGGATGTTTTGTCCGGACATCGGTACACAACCCTCTCATGGAACCGATTCAAGCCCAATACGGAATCTCCCGGGACGGACAAACAGCTGTCATCGAGATGGCTGCGGCCAGTGGATTGACATTGATACCGGTACAAAAACGGAATCCGCTGCTTACTACCTCCTACGGCACAGGAGAATTGATAAAAGATGCCCTGTCAAAAGGATGTTCACGCATCGTCATGGGAATTGGCGGAAGCGCCACCAACGACGCAGGAACCGGAATGTTGCAAGCATTGGGATACCGATTTTTAGACAAACAAGGAAGAGAACTTACTCCAAACGGCGAGAACCTGCGATACATTGCATCCATTGACGAATCGGGGAAAATGCCACAACTGCACCAAACCGAATTCATCATTGCCTGCGATGTAAACAATCCGTTTTCCGGGATCGAGGGTGCCGCACACGTCTTTGCCCGACAGAAAGGGGCTACCGACTTCATGATACACCTGTTGGACGAAGGCCTTAAAAATTTTGCTGCCGTCATCCGAAGAGACTACCATACGGAGATTGAAAACATCCGGGGAGCCGGTGCGGCAGGAGGTATGGGCGGATCCTGCTCTGTTTTGCTGGATGCAATCCTGAAACCGGGAATCGAACTAATTTTAGATTTCATCGGATTCGAACAAACGATTCAAAACGCCGATCTCATCATCACCGGAGAGGGACGTCTGGATACACAAACCGGTATGGGAAAGACAGCCAGTGGCGTCTTGAAAGCGGCCCAACGGCAAGGTATCCCGGTAATAGCGATCGGCGGTAGTGTAGAAAACGCCGACTACCTGAACCAATTGGGATTTTTAGCCGTATTAGCGATACAACAGGCTCCCCTATCGCTGGCAGACGCAATGCGACCTGCCGTTGCCCGAAACAACATCCAACAATGTATCGAGCAAGCCATGCGTATCATCCGACATTTTCATATAAAAAGATAACACAAAAAAGCCCGGGTATCATTACGACATCCGGGCTTTTTTTATTCTATGAATAAGAGAACCTCTTATTTCATCAACTCAACAGACCGTTTTATAAAATTACTCAACGCCTCGCCTTTCAACATATTGTTCGACAAAAGGGCCAAATCGACCAATTGACGAATGGAACTGTTTTGTGTAGCAAAATCGGTCAAAACGGCATTTTCTTTCTGTTCCGATTCCTGTTCCTGTTTTTCGGCTGATGCCAATTTGTCCTTGTCTTCCTGACTGATCTCTTCCGGTTTCTTATCTTTTTGGGCAGAACGGAGTTGACTGATTGTCTCTTTCGATGAAGCAATAGCCTCTTCGAGCGGTTTCAACTCAGCACCGCAAACCGATTCGGTTTGATCGATCACCTTCTTTACAACCGGATGGTCGATATTGACAATCAAGTTGTAACTGTTGGGCATCTCGGCATAGAAGCTCATCCCCGGCTGCATGGCGGCCATATCCTTCATACGGCGCATAAACTCGTTCTGGGTAATCATAACCGGGTTGGAGGTTTCGCCCATCGACTCGAATACGACAATAAATTCGGCTTTTTCCAACGAAGGAATCTGAGACCGAAATACGGTACTCATCCTGTTGATTTGCGTAGCTGTCAAAGTATTTTTCTCTTTATCGTCCTTGCGAATCAAATTATCGATCACATCGCTATCGACACGGACAAACCGACTTTTTGTGAACTTCTGTTCCAACAGACCGATGAAATGGGGATCCAGCTGTCCGTTCATCAACAAAACGTCGTATCCTTTTGACGTGGCAGCTTCCAAGTAATTGTACTGTGCTTCGCGATCGGTAGCGTACAGATAAATCAGATTACCGTCCTTATCTGTCTGATTCGATTCAATCAGCTTCTTATACTCCTCAAAGGTATAGTAGCTGTTTTCCGTATCTTTCAACAAAGCAAAGTTTTGCGCACGTTCATAGAATTTTTCATCCGACAGCATCCCGTATTCCATAAACAGTTTCAAATCATCCCATTTGCTTTCAAACAATTTCCGGTCGTTATTGAAAATCTCCTGCAAACGTTCTGCCACTTTTTTGGTGATGTATGAAGATATTTTCTTGACGTTCGAATCGCTTTGCAAGTAAGACCGAGATACATTCAACGGAATATCGGGTGAATCAATCACCCCTTTGAGCAAGGTTAGAAATTCCGGTACAATACCTTCTACCGAATCGGTTACAAACACCTGATTGCAATAAAGCTGTATCTTGTTTCTGTTCAGGTCGAGGTTGCTCTTGATACGGGGAAAATACAAAATACCGGTCAATTTAAACGGATAATCGACATTGAGGTGTATCCAGAACAGAGGTTCGTCCGATGCCGGGAAAAGTTCGGAATAGAACTTTTTGTAATCTTCATCGGTCAACTCGGTCGGTTTCTTGGTCCATGCCGGAGCCGTATCGTTGATAATCCGGTCTTTGTCTGTATCGACATACTTGCCATCTTTCCACTCCTGTTCTTTTCCGAATACGACCGGAATAGGCAGAAAACGGCAATATTTCTGCAACAAGGCAGCAACTCTTTCCGGTTCGAGGAACTCCTTGTTGTCGTCGTCAATATACAGCACCACATCGGTCCCGCGTGAATCTTTTTCGATAGGAGTCATCTCATAGGCGGGAGAACCGTCGCAAGACCACATGACCGCTTGTGCATTTTCAGCATAAGAGCGTGTATGTATCTCTACTTTCTTAGCTACCATGAAAGCGGAATAGAACCCCAATCCGAAATGTCCGATAATGGTATTGGCGTCATTTTTGTACTTCTTCAAAAACTCTTCTGCACCCGAAAAAGCGATCTGATTGATATATTTGTTGATCTCTTCCTCGGTCATCCCTACGCCGCGGTCCGAAACGGTAAGCGTACCGGCCGTCTTGTCGATTTTTACCGTTACATTCATCTCGCCCAGTTCGCCTTTAAAATCGCCGAATGAAGAGAGGGTTTTCATCTTCTGGGTAGCATCTACGGCATTTGATACCAACTCGCGCAAGAATATTTCATGGTCGCTATACAAAAATTTTTTAATCACGGGGAAGATATTATCTGTGGTTACCCCGATAGTTCCTTTTTGCGTCATCTCTATAATGTTTTACGTTATAATTTCTTTTATCGGAAAAGGACAAAAAAAATGCCAGATATAAATATCTGACATTTTGGCTTTATTCCATTCGATCAACTGTCAATCTTTCGCTTGGAAGGGTTCAACTGTTCCGATTATTTTTTCATTCTCCTTGTTAAAGTCCAATACAATGGTATCGCCGGCCTTCAACTCGCCTTTCATAATCAATTCAGACATCTCGTCTTCAAAGTATTGCTGAATAGCCCGTTTTAACGGACGTGCACCAAACTGAACATCGTATCCTTTGGAAGCTACAAATGTTTTCGCATCATCGGTAACACGGAGTTTATAGCCTAAATCTTCCACCCGCTTGTACAACCCTACCAACTCGATATCCACAATCCGGGTAATCGTATCCTTATCCAGTTGGTCAAACATGATAATGTCGTCAATACGGTTTAAGAACTCAGGAGAAAAAGCCCGGTTGAGCGCCTTGTGAATAACGCTTCTAGAAAACTCTTTATCGCTTTGTCCCAGAGCAGGAGTAAAACCGACTCCCCGTCCAAAATCTTTCAATTGTCGCGTACCGATGTTCGAGGTCATAATCAGAATCGTATTCTTAAAATCGATTTTTCGTCCCAAACTATCGGTCAACCGGCCTTCATCCATAACCTGCAACAAGAGATTGAATACATCGGGATGTGCCTTTTCTATCTCATCGAGCAATACAACGGAATAGGGTTTGCGGCGAACCTTTTCTGTCAGCTGTCCCCCCTCTTCGTATCCCACATATCCCGGAGGTGCCCCGATTAAACGGGAAACGGTAAATTTCTCCATATACTCGCTCATATCCATACGAATCAACGTATCCTTGGAATCGAACAGGTATTCGGCAAGCATCTTGGCCAAATGGGTTTTTCCTACCCCCGTAGGGCCTAAAAACATAAATGTCCCGATGGGCTTATTCGGGTCTTTCAATCCCACCCGATTACGCTGTATCGCCTTGACTATCTTTTCAATGGCCTCATCCTGCCCGATCACTTTTTTCTTCAAGACATCTCCCATCTTCAACAAACGGGTTCCTTCGGCCTGTGCAATACGCTGTACCGGAACCCCCGTCATCATAGCCACCACCTCGGCTATCTTCTCTTCATCAACCGTTTCGCGTTGTTCCTGAATCTGGTTACGCCAATCTTCTTTGGCTTTCTCCAACAGATAGAGATGTTCCTTCTCATTATCCCGATAGCTGGCAGCCAATTCGTAGTTTTGCGATTTTACCGCAGCAATCTTATCTTTACGGATCGTCTCGATCTGGGCCTCCAACTCTTCGATATTCTTGGGAACCACAATGTTGGAAATGTGTACGCGCGACCCGGCTTCGTCCAATGCATCGATCGCCTTATCCGGGAAATTACGGTCGCTCACGTAACGGTCTGTCAACTGCACGCAGGCCTCCAATGCCTCAGGGGTATAAAAGACGTTATGATGCTCTTCGTAACGCTCTTTTATATTTTTCAATATCTGCAACGTCTCTGCCGGAGTAGTGGGATCCACAATTATTTTCTGGAAACGGCGTTCAAGAGCACCGTCTTTCTCAATGCTTTTCCGGTACTCGTCCATGGTGGTAGCCCCGATACATTGAATTTCTCCGCGAGCCAACGCCGGTTTCAGCATATTGGCGGCATCGAGAGTTCCGGTTGCACCTCCTGCACCGACAATCGTATGTATTTCGTCGATGAAAAGGATAATATCCGGATTCTTGGACAACTCGTTCAAGAGCGCCTTGATCCGCTCCTCAAACTGTCCCCGATACTTAGTCCCGGCCACAATAGAGGCCATATCCAACGAAATGACCCGTTTGTCAAACAACACGCGAGAGACTTTTCGTTGTACAATACGCGAGGCCAGCCCTTCTACGATGGCCGACTTCCCAACACCCGGCTCGCCTATCAATACCGGATTGTTTTTCTTGCGCCGGCTCAATACCTGAGCCAGACGTTCTATCTCTTTTTCCCTGCCTACAACCGGATCCAATTTATTCTCTTCGGCCGCTTTTGTCATGTCTATGCCAAAATTGTCAAGAACAGGCGTGTCATTTCCACTCTTTGCATAACCGACAGAGGGTTGTTTAGCCTGCTCACTCCGGTATTTTTTATCTTCTTCCATATCTTCGTCATCCTCATCGGTGAAACCTGCTCCCATCCGAGGGAATGACGGAGAAGACGATAAATCCTGATCTGTGGCAGACTCTTTTTTTATCATTGCCAATACAGTGGTATAATCTATCTTATTCATGCCTAATAAATTTGTCAATGGAGTGCCCGCTTCTTTCAAAATAGCCAGAAGCAAATGTTGGGTATCCGTAACTTTACTTTTCAGCAAACGGGATTCCAAAACACTCAATTTTATGATTTTATCTGTACTTTTACTAATTACCAGTTCACTTGCATCTGCCGCTTGATGATCGGATAGAGCCCGTGACAAATTTTCCACTTTCACTTTTATGTCGCCCAACTCTACTCCCATACTGCGTAAAACATCGATTGCAGGTCCGGAACCATCACGCAGAATACCCAAGAAAATATGTTCAGGGCCAATACAACCGCTTTGCAGCCTTCCGGCTTCCTCGCGACTATACCCCAACACATCCTTTACTCGTTGTGAAAAATTTCTTTCCATAAAAAATCCTCGTTTCTTTTTACGTTACAAAGATAGGGTTTCTAAATGCAATTATACGGCATAAAAACATTATTTACCATACTTATAAATTTATACTACAAATATTGTGCCGTTTTTTGATTTCTGTCAGTTTTTTTACAAAATTCGTCTTCTGTACTTTTTTTGGCAAACTATTCGGGAATTCACAAAAAAAATTTATCTTTGCATGATTATGTTTGCGTTTTTATCGATAAAAACAATAAAAAAAACAGTCCTTATTTTAATACTATAACAATTCTAAGAAAACTGTTTTTAAGATAATAAATAACAATCTTTTTCTAAACTAAATGATTGAACAAGATAAAATAATAAAGATAAACATCGAAAACGAGATGAAATCGGCTTATATCGACTATTCCATGTCGGTAATCGTGTCTCGTGCATTACCCGATGTGAGAGATGGATTCAAGCCGGTACACCGCCGTGTCCTGTTCGGAATGAACGAATTGGGAAATACGTCGGACAAACCTTATAAAAAATCTGCCAGAATTGTCGGCGAAGTATTGGGGAAATACCATCCACACGGTGATTTCTCTGTATATTTTGCCATGGTACGTATGGCCCAAGAGTGGTCTTTACGCTACCCCTTAGTAGATGGACAAGGAAACTTCGGCTCTGTGGATGGAGACAGCCCTGCTGCCATGCGTTATACAGAAGCCCGACTCGACAAACTGGCCGAAGAGATGTTACGAGACATCGATAAGGATACCGTAGATTTCCAGCTGAATTTCGATGATACCTTAAAAGAGCCGGTCGTACTACCTACCCGTATTCCGAACCTGCTGATAAACGGAGCCTCCGGTATCGCCGTAGGGATGGCCACCAATATGCCTCCCCATAACTTGTCCGAAACCATAGATGCCACCATTGCATACATCAACAACCCAGATATAGAAATTGACGAGTTAATGAAATATATCATTGCTCCCGATTTCCCCACCGGAGGATATATCTATGGATACAACGGCGTAAAAGATGCTTTTGAAACCGGAAGAGGACGTATCGTCATCCGGGCCAAGGCTGAAATAGAGTCCGAAAACTCGCACGACAAAATCATTGTTAGCGAGATACCCTATCTGGTAAACAAGGCCGAACTAATCAAAAATATTGCTGACCTGGTAGAAGACAAAAAAATAGAAGGCATAGCAAACATCAATGACGAAAGCGATCGGTCGGGGATGCGTATCGTCATCGATATAAAACGCGATGCCAACGCCGGGGTAGTACTAAACAAGCTATATAAACAAACGGCCTTGCAATCGTCGTTTAGCGTGAATAACATAGCTTTGGTTAACGGACGCCCGCAAACATTGAACCTGAAACAGCTGATTGCCGCGTTTGTGGATCATCGACATGAAGTAGTTATCCGCCGTACACGGTTTGAACTGGCAGAGGCCGAAAAACGGGCCCATATCTTGGAAGGATTAATCATTGCAAGCGACAACATCGACGAAGTCGTTAAGATTATTCGGGCATCCAAAAATCCCGACGAAGCCAGAGACCGGTTAATGGAACGTTTTTCGCTTTCCGTCGAACAGGCCCGGGCCATTGCCAATATGCGTTTGATACAACTGACCGGACTTGAACAAGACAAACTGCACGCAGAATACAATGAAATAACCGAAAGAATAAAATATTTCAACAACATCCTTTCTGATGAACAGTTATGTCTGCAAGTTGTGAAAGATGAGTTGACGGAAATAAAAGAGAAATACGGTGATGAACGCAAAACAGAAGTAATCTATGCTTCCGAAGAATTTAATCCCGAAGATTTCTACGCCGACGATCAAATGATCATCACCATCTCTCATTTAGGCTATATAAAACGCACCCCGTTGAGCGACTTCCGTTCTCAAAACAGAGGAGGTGTCGGAGCCAAAGGAAGCGAAACCCGCGAGGAAGACTTTATCGAATATATCTATCCGGCCTCCATGCACAACTATATGCTGTTCTTTACCCAAAAAGGGAAATGCTTCTGGCTGAAAGTTTATGAAATTCCCGAAGGAGCAAAGAACTCGAAAGGCCGGGCTATTCAGAACTTGCTGAACATAGATGCCGATGATAAAGTAAATGCGTTTATCCGTGTTAAACAGTTGCAAGACCCGGAATACAACCAAACACACAATTTGTTATTCTGTACCCAAAAGGGTATCATCAAAAAGACAAAATTGGAAGCATACTCACGTCCGCGCCAGAATGGAGTAAACGCAATCACGATCCGTGAAGACGACCGGGTTATCCAGGTCCGATTGACAGATGGCAACAACGAAATCATTTTGGCCAACAAACAGGGACGAGCCATCCGTTTCCACGAAAGTACCGTTCGGGAAATGGGTCGTACGGCAACCGGAGTAAAAGGGATGACCCTCGATGAAGGTTGTAACGATGAAGTAATCGGTATGATTTGCGTAAAAGACCGTGAAAAAGAATCGATCATGGTGGTTTCCGAACGAGGTTACGGAAAACGTTCTGATATCCATGATTACCGTATCACCAATCGTGGCGGGAAAGGAGTCAAGACATTAAATATTACCGAAAAGACCGGGAACCTGGTTGCCATTAAAAGCGTTACAGATGAAAATGACTTGGTTATTATCAATAAGTCAGGTATTACCTTGCGCATGAAAGTTTCAGACGTTCGCATTATGGGAAGAGCTACCCAAGGTGTACGTCTCATCAATCTGGAAAAACGAGACGACGAGATCGCCTCTGTTTGTAAAGTCCTATCAGATAATGTAGAAGAAACCTTTTCTGACGAAAATAATATAGATGAAATAACAAACTAATTAATATTCCACTCTAAATCCAACGACAATGAAAACAACGATTTTAACCGTAGCTTTATGCCTGGTAACATCCATGGCATTTACTCAAAAGAAAGCTGTAAACAAGGCGTATAGTGAAGCAAAAGGAGGTAATATAGGAGAAGCCAGAAACCAAATCAAACAGGCTCTTGAAAATTCTGAAACAAAAGATCAGGCCAAAACGTGGTGGACTGCCGGATATGTTGAACTGCAAGCATTTGAAACAGAACGTAACAAATTGTTAGAAAACAAGACTCCCGATGACAAGGTATTGTATCCCGCTATTCTGGAATGTTTTAAATATTACATAAAAGCTGCCGAAATTGACCAACAACCCAATGAAAAAGGAAAAGTAAAACCAAAATATCTGAGGGATATCAAAGGAACCATGAAGTCTCACCAACAATATTTGTACGGAGCTGGTGGATATTTCTACAACGCCGGAAACTACCCCAATGCATACGAG
Source organism: Candidatus Gallibacteroides avistercoris (assembly GCA_018714665.1). Lineage (GTDB taxonomy): Bacteria > Bacteroidota > Bacteroidia > Bacteroidales > CHK158-818 > Gallibacteroides > Gallibacteroides avistercoris. The sequence continues at coordinate 10,286 of DVNA01000177.1, forward strand.
TCGTTTAACTTGTTCAGTGAAATACCGTTCCTCAGCTATATGGACAATGAAGAAATGAAGCAAGATACCCTATTGAAGGATGCCCGTTTCTATGCAGCCATGGCAGCCGTACAAATGAACAATCCCCAAATCGCCATCACCGCATTAGAGGCTTGCAAAGACGACAAGGATAATCAAAACGAAATTTATCAGATGCTTGCTTCCCAATACGATGCATTAAAGGATACGGCAAATCTTATTAAAGTATATGAAGAAGGAGCATCTCTTTTCCCCGATGAACCGTTCTATATACAAAACTTGATTGCCATGTACATCTATACCAACCAAATGGAAGAAGCGATCGCTAAATTGAACGAGGCAACAACGAAAATGCCTGAAAATAAACAAATGTGGCTCATCAAAGGTCAATTATTAGACAGACAAGAAAAATACGACGAAGCTATACAATGTTACGAAAAGGTTCTGGAATTAGAGCCGGAAAATGCCGCCGCTTTGGGAAGCATAGGAATCATCTATTACAACCAAGCTGCCAAGCTCAGCGACGAAAACAACGCAGCTGCTGTCAACGATATAAAGAAATACAAAGAGGGACGGACAAATGTAGTAGATCCTGCTTTCCGCAAGGCCTTGACATATCTTGAAAAAGCACACAAATTAGCTCCGAATGAAAATTCGTTCTCCGTGGCATTGCGTAATACATACTATAACCTTGAAATGGGCCCGGAATATGAAGCAATAGATAAAGAAATGAAAAACAAACAATAAATAACAAATAGCATCAAAAAAAACAGGGACGAAATATTTCGTCCCTGTTTTTTTTGATGCTATTTGTTA
>DVNA01000178.1 GCA_018714665.1 Candidatus Gallibacteroides avistercoris
CGTTCCAGATACCCGATTGCAACGGGCTGTTTTTTCATCTTTTGTATGTAAATACATTTCGATTCGCACTGTTTCTCTTGCGGGCAAACCCGTCCGCATACGGCAGGCAATGCACTGGTTTGTTTCAACACCTTGGCAGCTTGCAGAAAATCGCCCCGTTCGATGTTTTTTATAAACGTGGGGATGTTGATTTCTACCGGGCATCCTGTCATGCAGGTAGGGTCTGGACAATCTAAGCAACGGCTGGCTTCGGTCATGGCCTCTTCCGCGGTAAGCCCCATGTTTACCTCTTCTTTGTTTTGGATACGGTATGCCGCATCGAGTTCATGCATACGTACGCGGGGCGTATCGGTACGTTCTTTGGCCTTTTTACTTTTGCGCAACTCCTCGCGCCATGCTTCTGCACGCAGTGCAGCTATCTTTTCTTTGTTAATCATAATCGTACACGCATCTGTGAATTATTCTACATCTTTGTACGATGAAAGACGCATCATCATTTCATCGAAATCTACCTGATGGGCATCGAACTCGGGCCCGTCTATGCAGACGAATTTCGTCTTTCCGCCTACGGTGATGCGACAGGCACCGCACATGCCGGTACCATCCACCATAATCGTGTTGAGGGATGCAACTGTGGGAATGTCGTATTTTTTTGTCAGCAACGAGACGAATTTCATCATGATGGCAGGACCTATGGTAACGCACAAGTTAACCTTTTCGCGATTGATAACCTCTTCGAGACCATTTGTTACCAATCCTTTCTTTCCGTAAGAACCGTCATCGGTCATAATAATCACTTCATCCGAATTTTTTTTCATTTCCTCTTCCAAGATGATCAGTTCTTTGGTTCGGGCAGCCAAAATGGAGATAACCCGATTACCCGCTTTCTTGAAGGCCTCTACAATCGGGAGCAGGGGGGCTACCCCTACACCTCCACCGCAACAGACTACTGTCCCGACATTTTCAATGTGCGTAGCTTGTCCCAACGGGCCAACTACATCTGTAATATAATCGCCTTCGTTCAAGGCGCAGAGTTTGCTGGAAGATACCCCTACGGCCTGAACAACCAAGGTGATGGTACCTTTTTGAGGATCGGCCGAGGCAATGGTAAGCGGGATACGTTCGCCCTTTTCTCCGCATCGGACGATAACAAAATGTCCCGCTTTGCGGGCACGTGCAATCAGAGGAGCCTCTACGACCAGTTTGACTACTTTTTCCGAGAAATACTCTTTACTGACGATTTTGTTCATTCTGTAATGTGTATAAAGTTGTGTTTATTTTAAGTCTCATTTATAACAAATGTACAAATTTATGACAAATCTGTGAGATAAACGAACAAAATTTCTAAAAACGTAGCATATGGATTGAAAGTCAAAAGGTTGTAGAAGAATCGCTTTTTTGATTTTCTGATGTGATTTGGGGTGTGTCGATATTGACCTTATACAGCTAATTTAATAAGAAACAGCCAGCCGTTTGTTGGTTGGAAAAGACGAAAGAGTTATAAAAAACTCTATTTGGGAATAACAGATGGTTTTATTTTTTACTTTCGCGCCGTAAAAATAACCTGATATTATGGTTCATAGACCTTCTATAAAAAGGCGCATGGCCAATCTGACGGCTCCTATCTTTATAGAGACCTTATTGATTATGTTGTTGGGAGCGGTAGATACGGTTATGTTAAGCCAATATTCTGACAATACGGTGGCTGCGGTAGGGGTGGTAAACCAACTGTTGAATTTGGTGTTTTTGATTTTCGGGGTTACAACGGCAGGAACCTCCGTGTTGTGTTCCCAATATTTAGGGGCGGGACAAAGTAAAAATATGCTGCAAGTGGTAGGTCTCTCTATTTTATTCAATGCAGCGGTGGGTATTGTGTGTAGCGCGGCTCTTTATTGGGGCGCCGATCGGATGTTGTCGCTGATGGAGCTTCGTCCCGAATTAATTCACGATGGCCTGTCTTATATGCAAATTGTCGGTGGTGGAGCTTTTTTGCAAGCTGTTTCGTTGACGCTTTCAGCTGTGTTGCGCAGTGCAAACAAGGCCTATTATCCCATGATGGTAACCTTGATGATTAACATCCTCAATATTTTCGGGAATTATGCGTTGATATTCGGGAAGTTCGGATTTCCACAATTGGGAGCAGAGGGAGCCGCCATCTCTACTACGTTTAGCCGTTCGGTAGCGATGTTGCTCTTGTTTTTCCTGTTATTTCGGAAATTGGTACGGAAGATACCATTAGCCTATTTTCGCCCATTCCCCATGGATAAGTTTAAAAATCTTATGTCGATCGGTCTTCCGTCGGCCGGTGAACAGATTTCGTACAGCCTTTCACAGGTGGTCATTACCTATTTCATCAATATGTTGGGAAATGAGGCCTTGACAGCTCGTACCTATGCCATGAATATCATTATGTTTACCTACCTGTTTTCGATGGCCCTGGGTCAGGGAGGAGGTATATGCATCGGCCATTTGATAGGGGAGCGGAAGAACCGGGCGGCCCTTGCATTGGGCCGTTTCTGCCTGAAATGGTCTATTATTATATCTATCGGGATGGCTATCTTTTCTGCCGCAATGGGCCGGACTGTCGTAGGATTCCTGTCGTCGAACCCAGAAATCGTTCGGATGACGGTTACCGTATTGATGATAGATGTGGTGTTGGAGTTGGGCCGGGCGGTCAATATTTTTTGCGTTTATGCGTTACGGTCGGCCGGAGATGCCAATTATCCCTTTATTGTCGGACTTGTCGTGATGTGGAGCTGTGCCGTTGGGGGTGCATACCTTTTCGGTATTGCTTTTCATTGGGGATTGGCCGGAATGTGGTGGGCTTTTACGCTGGATGAGAACATCCGGGCTGTTGTCCTTTCGCGGAGGTGGAATAGTTGTAAATGGAAAAAATATAGTTTTGTCAGGTAATAAAAAGCCGGATAAAAACTATCCGGCTTTTTTGTCTGAAAGAGTTGTATTATAACATCTTTTCATTTACTAAACGAAGAATCAGCTCGCCGAACAGGGTATTTGCCCAGGCAAACCACGACCGGGTGAAATCTTTTGGATTGTCTTTGTGGAACGATTCGTGCATGAATCCAGTGTCGGCATCGGTGTCGCGCAACATCTGTACGCACATTTTTATCTCTTCCGGATCGGTGGAGGTATTGGCTCGCATTACGATACTCATGGGCCAGATAAAATCGAATCCGATGTGCGGCCCTCCGATGCCTTCGCCCGATTTCCCTTTGAAGAAATAGGGATTGTCTTCGCTTAATACGAATTTACGGGTATTCTGGTAAATCGGATCGTCCAACGCTACACAACCCAGATAGGGTAACGCCAGCAAACTGGGGACATTGGCATCGTCCATCAGTACGCGCGAACCGAATCCGTCGACTTCGAAAGCATATATCGAACCGTATTTGGGATGTTCTACAATACCGTATTTTTTGACAGCTTCCTCTACTTCGTCGGCCAGTGCATTGCAACGTCCCGCAAATTCGACGTTTTTCCGTATTTTTTGCAGCATTTCCGACAATTGTCTTAACGAGGTTACTGCAAATAGATTGGAGGGAATGAGAAAACCGAACAAGGTAGCGTCGTCCGAAGGCCGGAACGAGGAGACAATCAGGCCCACCGGATTGACGGGACTCCCATAACCGAAGTTAAGCAATGTGTCTCCTTGTCGGTCGGTTTTCCGGGTAAATTTGTAGGGGCCCAGACCCTCTTTGCGTTGTTGTTCTTTAAATGTTTTGTAAACTGCCTCCATTGCATTTTCCCAGGTCTGGTCGAAAGCGGATTCGTCTTGGGTGGTTTTCCAGAAGTGGTAAGCTAACCGGATGGGGTAACAAAGTGAATCTATTTCCCATTTGCGTTCATGCAGTTCCGGTTTCATGTCGGTATTGTCGCTTTCCCATTCGCTGCCGGTAGGACCTTCGTTGAAGCCGTTGGCATAGGGGTCTATCAAAATACAGTTCGTTTGGCGGTTGATCACTCCGATGAGCATGTCTTTGAGCGCTTTGTCTTTTCCGGACAGGGCTACGTATGGAAATACCTGAGCCGACGAGTCTCGCAGCCACATGGCATGAATATCACCGGTTAAGATGAATGTGTCGAGTTTCCCGTTTTTCATTTTATGTTCGCAGGTAGTATCCAGCGTATTGGGGAAACAGTTCTCAAACATCCAGGCCAGTTTGGGGTCTTTAATTTTCTTTTTGGTTGCTGTGATGGTCTTTTCCACTACCTCTGATTTGAATTGCCTTTTTTCCACAGGAGGACGTTTACAAACGTATTTTACTTCACCGATATTACTGTGGGGGATAGCAAACAAGTCTTTCCCCAACATCAATCCGGCAATAGACAGGCTGCCGGCCTTTAAAAAGTCTCGTCTTGTTGACATATTGTTTTTATTTTATGGAAATATTGAGAACAAATATAGCAAATGTTTTATTTACAGCTTATTTATTTGCCTTTTTTCGTTTGTATCGTTCTGCAAAGCAGACACCTCCCAAAATGAGAATTGTTCCCAATATAGCGATAGGTGTAATGGGTTCATCCAGAATGATGGCCGACGTAATGAGAGTTACGATGGGTGTAATATACAAGTAGTTGTTAGTGGTTACGCTTCCCAGATGTTTTACGGCCATATTGAACAAGGTATAACAACATAATGAGGCGATGAATCCCAGAAAGAGCATATTGCCGATAACTGTCGGGGTAAAGAGGATGGTGGGTGAGGTTTGTAGCGGTGAAAAACAGAACACCGGTAATATGGTCAATATTCCGTAAAAAAAGACTTTTCGTGTAATGAACAGGGTAGAATATCGGTTGTCTATTTTTCGGAGCAATATGTTGTAGAATCCCCAAGTCAGGGCTGCTGCAATGGTTAATAGGTCTCCCAACGGATTTAGCTCCAATACAAAACTACCGTTAAAGACAACGAAGGCGACACCTGTCATGGCTATGATAGATCCTATTATGAGATTTTTCCCCATACGTTCTCCTTTGATAAAAGCGTGCGACAAGATAGAGGTAAAAAGAGGAGCAGTACAGATAATAAGAGAAACGTTCGATGCCAAAGTAATTTGTAAAGCTGAGTTTTCGGTAATAAAATAGAGAGAACCTCCGCAAATTCCGCATCCGGCCAATATCAACTCATCTTTCCAACTGCGGGCGAATAATCTGTTGTGTACAAATGTAAGAAGAACGATATATGCCAGTAGAAATCGGTAAAAAAAAATGTCGGAAGGAGTTAATCCAGCAGCTAACAATAATTTAGTGGAGATAAACGTTGTACCCCATATGGCAATGGAAGTGAGGGCTATTATGTGATAGATCGCAGAACTTTTCAACATTTTTCTGAGGTGGT
>DVNA01000179.1 GCA_018714665.1 Candidatus Gallibacteroides avistercoris
GTACATCATCAGTTTTACAGAGACGTGCCGGTCTTGTTTTTCGATCTCGCTCATGTATTCTTTATAAAGGGAGGTGTATCGGTCTGTGACATCGTATGCGTGGACGTAGTTTATCTTTCTGTTCCATACGAGGGGAAACGATGTTTCTGCTGGTTTGAACGATGCTGCATAGATGGCGTGTTGCCGGTCGCCTTTGGTGGATTTGCCGGCATCGGCGAAGAACCAGGCTCTGTTCAACTGTTTATCGGGATAATATTCGGTAAAGTACCATTGTCCCTCGGCCCACACCTCGCTCCAATTATGGTTGCCCCGGTTGTCGTGCCAGTTGGGGGTGCCGGCAACCCGCGAAGGGATACCTACGGCTCTTAAAGCATCGGTCAGCAGGATGGATAACCCGCTACACGAAGCCATTCCCTGGGAGATGGACTCGGAAGGACTTTGGTCGGGACGTTTCCGTTTGGTGTTGTAATCTACCAGTAACTCGTCGCGGATGTTCCTGTTTACCGAGTCGATAGCCTCGAAAATCGTTTGGCAGTTTTGTACATAGGGAGAGAACCGTTCAAAGAAATCCTTGCGCCACATTTCCCGTGTCTCATTCAGACAAGCATACGGGAGTACTTCATTGAAAAATATCGAATCGGGGATTGCTTGTGCCCAAGAGAATTGATTCCGGGCTTTGTAGGCATATTCGACATTTTCTGACAAGATGTCGGCCGATAGCGATTTTAGATCTCGTTCGGGCATATAGGCAATCAAGAATGCAACGCCGTCTTTCTGTTCTGCCGGTGCATCCGACAATACTTTTTTCAGGTTCTCGGCATTTTCGCCGGCTTTGGAAAAGGCTTCGTCCAGCAACGGGTGGTATGCTGGGGATACTCCCGGGTATTGGGAGCAGCTGCATAAGGCGATGCAGATAACAAGCAAGAGGTGTTTCATAATAAGGTTGATTGAAATAACGAGCTAAAAGTAACGAAAAACCGTTGTGTATAAAAACAATTGTGTCGGAAAATTTTATTTTCCGACACAGGTTGTATCAAAAGATGCTGAAAGTTGGCTATATGTATTATTTGATTTTTACCTCCATTTCAGGAGCGATCAGTTTGTATCCTTTACCGTGAATATTGATGATTTCAATAGAGGGATCATCTTTCAAATGTTTACGTAATTTGGTAATATATACGTCCATACTGCGGGCGTTGAAGTAGTTGTCGTCTATCCAGATGGTTTTCAGCGCAAAGTTTCTTTCCAGAATTTCATTGACGTGGGCGCAAAGCAGGCTCAGCAGTTCAGACTCTTTGGTGGTCAGTTTGGTTACTTTTTCGCCGATAGACAGCACTTGTTTTTGGGTATCGAAAGTAAATTGTCCGATTTTGTACATATTTACCTCCTTGCCCTTTTTCCCTTTTACCCGACGCAGGATGGCTTCGATACGGAATACGAGCTCTTCCATGCTGAACGGTTTGGTAATGTAGTCGTCAGCTCCGATTTTGAAACCTTCGAGAATATCTTCTTTCAACGTCTTGGCCGTCAAGAATACGATGGGTACCTCGCTGTTTATGGCGCGGATTTCCTGAGCCAATGTAAATCCATCTTTTTTAGGCATCATCACATCCAGTACACATAAATCGTATTTCCCTTTCAGAAAAGCCTTGTATCCGCTTTCTCCGTCAGAAAAAAGATCGGCGGCAAAGCCTTTGGCTTGCAAATATTCTCTTAATAACATGCCAAGATTTTCATCGTCTTCGCACAATAATACATGTAATCTTTCTTCCATAATTCTTAGTTTTTTATTAGAGGTAAAGTAATTATAAATTTCGTTCCCACTTCATATTCGCTTTCTACCCGGATGGTCCCTTTGAGCTCGCGTACGATTTTGTTTACATAGGCCAGCCCTAAACCGAATCCTTTTACGTTGTGTACGTTACCGGTCGATACCCGGTAGAATTTATCGAATATTTTCTTTAAATCGTCTTTCTTTATGCCTATACCGTTGTCTTGTATGGAGATCTCTATTTTATCTCCGGTGTTCCATGTTTTGATAAACAAGGCGATGGGGCGCCCCTCCTTGCTGTATTTTACAGCATTGTCCAGCAGGTTGAAGATGACGTTGGTAAAATGCATTTCATCTACGGTAGCCATCGATTCGGTAGCCGACAAGTCTGTTTCTATCGTTCCGCCGAATTTTTCGACTTTCAGTTTGAAGGTGGTGGCTACCGATAGAACGAGATCGTTTATATCTACGCTGGTCAGTTTCAGCATGGTTTTCTGCCGTTCAAACATGGACATCTGCAAAACCTTCTCTACTTGGAACCTCAATCGCTTGGTTTCGTCGTTTATGACACCCGATATGTGTTGAAACATCTGGGGACTTTTTGATACGACCGGGTCGTTTAACATCTGGGCTGCCAATGATATGGTTGATATGGGCGTTTTGAATTCATGTGTCATGTTGTTGATAAAGTCCGACTTCATTTCTGTCAGCCGTTTTTGGCGGAATGCCGTTACAATGGTAAACAGGAATGTTATCAACAGTACCAGTGTGAAGAAGAACGATGGGATGAAAATCTTCATGGTGCTGTATATGTAGTTGGGCCTTGTCGGGAAATATACATCTAATTTGTATGTCGAGTTATCGTTCGGAAACAACTGCTGGGTAAACAGGTTTACTTTGTTTTTGGGTTGATAATCGGGCGACTGGGCAATAATAGCACCTTCGTTGGTGGAGATGGCGAGTTGGAACGGTACATTCAGACCGTTGTTTTGCAACTCTTGTCTCAAATACATTTCGGCTTTTCGGATATCTACCCGTTCAGTGATGGGCCGATTGTTGGAGGTCCGTAATATCTCCATGGTCAATTCATCTAAAAGATAACGTTGGTACAGAACTCTTCTTTCCAGCGTTTCCTGTATCTCCTGAAATGACGAAACAATTGTTTTCCCGCCATGTTTGATCGAAAGGTTTACCCGGGGTTTTGCCTGTTGTGCCAGTGTGTCGTTTGATGGGTCTGGTGTGGAGGCATAATTGCCTATTTCGTTTTCGTACCGTATCTGATCTTGCAGGTCGTCTATCAGGTATTTTTTTGTCTCTTCTTTTTCAAGGCTTCGGCTTACTCCCCAGAGACATCTTTTGACGATTTCGCTGAATTGATCTTCCCGCATTTTCACTATATTACCCATATAGCTTATCTGCAAATAGAGCAATCCGGCAAAAGTAACGGCCATAATCAGTACCAATAACCAAATCGTCGATTTTTTCATTTCTTTTTTTCTAAGTAAACAATGTTCTACTTTTTAGGCAAAACCTAAATGTTTGTTCACATACGCAATATTTTGTCAAATTCATTATAATAAACAAAACAATTTACGTTTTTGTTTAAACTACGAAGTCTCTTTTGATGGTTTCTTGTTTAACACTTCGACGCAAATTTAATAAATGAATGTTTAAGCACAAAAAACGACATAGGGTATTCTATGTCGTTTTTTGCTTTTTTAACATCTTTAATTCGCTCTTTATTCTTTTTCGTTTTCTTGCTGAGCTTCGTATTCTTTCAGTAATTTTTCCTGAACGTCGCCCGGAACAAGCTCGTAAGAGGCAAATTTCATGGAGAAGGAAGCCCTGCCTCCTGTTATGGAACTCAGGGATGTGGAGTATGAAGACATCTCTTTCAGAGGTACTCTTGCCTGGATTTTTTCGAATCCTTTTTCACTTGACATTCCCATGATAATGGCTCGGCGTCCTTGCAGGTCGCTCATGACATCGCCCATCTTGTCGGCGGGGACAAATACAGATACGTCGTATACAGGTTCGAGGATTTTGGGCCCTGCATTTTTAAAAGCTTCGCTGAATGCGTTGCGGCCGGCCAGTCGGAACGATATTTCGTTTGAATCTACCGGATGCATTTTCCCGTCATATACACATACGCGTACATCGCGGGCGTATGAGCCGGTCAGAGGACCTTGTTCCATTCTGTCCATCAGCCCTTTGAGGATGGCAGGCAGGAAGCGTGCGTCGATGGCGCCCCCTACGATACAATTGACAAAGATGAGTTTTCCGCCCCATTCCAGATCGATGGTCTGGGTGTCTCTCACATTCATCTTGTACTCTTGTCCGCCGAAACGGTAGGTATCCGGTGCGGGCATTCCCTCTGTGTAGGGTTCGATAATGAGATGTACCTCTCCAAATTGGCCGGCACCGCCAGATTGTTTTTTGTGCCGGTAGTCAGCACGGGCAGCTTTGGTGATGGTTTCGCGATAGGGAATCTTGGGCTCAAAGAATTCTATCGGCATTTTGTCGTTGTTTTCGATACGCCATTTCAACGTGCGCAGGTGGAATTCTCCCTGTCCCGATACGATGGTTTGTTTCAGTTCTTTGGATTGAGTAACTTCCCAAGTGGGGTCCTCTTCATGCATTCGGGTCAGGATTTCGCTTAATTTTTCGGCATCGGCTTCGTTTACCGGTTTAATGGCCCGTCGCATTTTGGGATCGGGGTATTTGATGAAGTCGAATTTGTATTCGCATCCTTTTCCGTTAAGCGTATTGCCGGTACGTACATCTTTCAGTTTAACGGTAACGCCGATGTCTCCTGCTTCCAGCGATTCCACTTTGGTACGTATTTGTCCCGAGGTGCAATAAATCTGGGCGATACGTTCACGGCTGCCGCGGGTTACATTAATCAGGTCATCACCCTCTTTTACTTTTCCGGACATTACCTTGAAGTATGAAACCTCTCCGATGTGCGGTTCTACGGTTGTTTTGAAGACGTAAAGACTGGTGGGTCCATTGGCATCAGGGGCAACCTCTTCGCCTGATATGGTCTGGGGTTTCGGCATTTCGCTGACAAAGGGAACCACGTTTCCGAGGAATTCCATCATCCGGCGTACGCCCATGTCGCGTAATGCGCTTACACAAAATACAGGGAACATGCTGCGGGTGATCAGTCCTTTGCGGATACCTTCGCGCATTTCATCTTCTGACAGAGAACCCTGGTCGAAAAATTTTTCCATCAACGTTTCGTCGTTTTCGGCAGCGGCTTCTACCAGTAATTGATGCAATGCTTCTGCTTTTTCTTTTTCCGATTCGGGGATGGGTAATACTTCGGGTACACCTCCTTCCGGTTTCCATTGGTAAAGTTTCATTTTCAACACATCGACCATGGCGTTGAAATAGGCTCCGCAATGGATGGGGTATTGGATCAATACGATTTTATTACCGAAACTTTCTTTTAGTTGTTCTACCGAGTTGTCGAAATCAGCCTTTTCGCCGTCCAACTGATTCATGGCAAAGATAACCGGCTTTTTCAGATCGTCGGTATATCTGAATATGTTTTGGGTACCTACCTCTACCCCGTATTGGGAGTCGATAACGATAACTCCCGTATCGGTAACATTCAGGGCGGTAATGGCGCTTCCTACGAAGTCGTCAGATCCCGGGCAGTCAATCACGTTTAATTTCTTTCCTAAAAATTCGGCATAAAAAACGGTAGAGAAAACCGAGTATCCATACTCTTTTTCTACCGGGAAATAGTCGCATACCGTGTTGTTGTTTTCGATGGTTCCTCTGCACTTTATCACGCCACACTCGAAAAGCATGGCTTCTGCGAGCGTGGTTTTTCCTGAACCTTTACTGCCTAACAAGGCAATGTTTTTAATTTCGTTTGATTGGTATTCCTTCATACTATTAGTCTATTATTTAAAGTTAAACAATCCGCTTTGTTGGGTAAATGCCGCCACGATGGTTGCATTGTGGGCGCAAATTATCTCTTTTATTTGGAAAAAGCAAGCACCGTATATATGTTAAAAAACATATTCATCCGTAAGGAAACGTCTTTTTTTCTGACGTTTGGCAAATAGGCATTTGTCCGATTCAAAATAAACTTTTTACCTTTGTACTATGGCTGGATTGTATATACATATTCCTTTCTGCAAACGCCGGTGTGTTTATTGCGATTTTTATTCGAATACAGATATGTCATTGAAAAGCAGATATATCGATGCGCTGATTGCCGAAATGAGGTCGCGGCAGGATGCTTTTCGGAAAGAGTCTGTGGAGACCATCTATGTGGGAGGAGGTACCCCCTCTCAGTTGGATGAAACCGATTTTGCCCGTCTGTTCGATGCTATTTCGGCGTTGACTTTCTCTTCTTCTTGGAAAGAAGTTACCGTCGAGGTCAATCCCGACGATTTATCTGTCGGTTATATCGAGATGCTTCGGTCATTCCCCTTCAACCGGATCAGTATGGGAGTGCAGAGTTTCGATGATGCCGATTTGAGCTTTCTGAACCGGCGCCATACCGCCCGGCAGGCGATAGAGGCGGTAAAAAATTGTCGAAAAGCGGGATGGGATAATATCAGTATGGATTTGATATATGGCTTGCCGGGACAGACCCTGGATGCATGGGAACGGAACCTGAGGATGGCCTTGCGGCTGGAAACGCCGCATTTGTCGTGTTATCATTTGACCTATGAAGAGGGAACGGTATTGTATGACCGGTTGCAATCTGGACAGATACGGGAGGTTTGCGAAGAAGAGAGTGTTGCCATGTTCTCTCTTCTGATGGATTGTTTGCAGAATGCGGGATATGAGCATTATGAAATTTCCAATTTCGCCCGGCCCGGTTTTCGTTCGAGGCACAACAGTTCGTATTGGCACGACAAGACCTATATCGGCATAGGGGCGTCGGCGCATTCTTATGATGGAGCGTTCCGCCAGTGGAATGTAGCTGATATACGGGAGTATATCCGACAGGCCGATTCCGGCAGATTCTCTCCGGAAAGGGAGCGTATTGATCCGGATATGCGTTATAACGATACTATTATTACAGCATTACGTACTTCCGAGGGACTGGATATTGCACAACTGGGTTGTCGTTTTGGAGAAGAGAGAAAAAACTATTGTTTGCTCCAAGCCCAACCTTTTATTGCCGCGGGAACATTGATTTTGGAAGGGGAAATTTTGCGTCTTTCCCGTACCGGGATATTTGTTTCCGATACGATCATGTCATCCCTTCTGTTTGTCGGAGATGATTAATCTGTTACAGTTTGATTTTATAGTAGATGCAAAACAGCGAGGTCAGTGTGTGCGGGTTACTGCTGATTACGTGGTGGAACCGATAGCGCAAATCTATGGCATTGTGGTCATTTATCTTATACTCTACGCCCGTAAAATACCATATCTGGTCTAATTCCATGCAGTGAGCACCTTTTTTGTTGAGGAAATTGAAGAGATCTATCCAGAGGTAGGGCTTCCATCTGCTGCCGGGGATGTTGTAGGTAAATTGGAATCGGTTGCGCCATTTGTCGAGCGGGTTGTCTTTCGACCCGATCGTATAGGTCGATTCCAATCGGGAGAAGAGTGCGGCCGAAACGGGGCCGATATTTTGATAGCCGGTCAATCCCAGGTGGTACCTGTGCCGGTTATAGGTTTTCCCTTTGGTGTCCCGTTGGTTCAGGTAGTAGTAATGGGCGTTCAGTTTTAATCGGCTTTTAATCAGGGTGAAGTCAAAACCGAGAACGGGCATGTAACGTTCATAGCCGTTGGTCGAGTTTTTCCACCATACGTTTTGTTGCATCATCAGTTCTACCCAGGGATTGAACGTTTTGCGCAACGTTACGTTGGCAATAAATCCGTATTCCGATTCTTGTGCTGCGACCGACCAGAAAAAGAACCATCCCAATATCAGGCAGAAGATTCGTCGAATGGTATAAAAACCGTTGTCCTTTGGATTATTCATGGTGATACGGTTCATTTTTTAAAATGGTCATGGCCCGATAGAGTTGTTCGGTAAAAATGAGGCGGATCATTTGATGGGAAAATGTCATTTTCGAGAGTGATATTTTCTCGTTTGCCAAATTGTAGATACGCGGAGAAAATCCGTATGGACCTCCGATGATAAAGAGCAACCGTTTGCTGATGGAGTGCATCTTTTTTTCTATGTAGGCAGAAAACGCCAGCGAGGTGAATTCCTTGCCGTGTTCGTCCAGGAGGACAATGTAATCGCCCGATTGAATGTTTTTCAGAATGAGGTCGGCCTCTTTCTCTTTTTGGTCCGAGATACTTACGTTCTTGACGTTTTTCAGTTCCGGGATTACCGTTATCTCAAAAGGGAGGTAGTGTTTCAGCCGCGACGTATATTCGTCTATGGCGTCGATAAAATATTTTTCATTCGTCTTCCCGATAACTAAACAGGTAATTCTCATAAAAACAGCAAGTTCTCACTAAAACCGGATAAAAATCTTTTTTTTCTTCTATTTTT
>DVNA01000180.1 GCA_018714665.1 Candidatus Gallibacteroides avistercoris
GAATGTTTTTTTCCGGCCTCTACCGATGCCAATACGGTACGCGATCAGTTGCTGGAAATGAGCAACCTGCTGGGGAAAAATCCATCCATCGACCGCGTGGCCGTCAGCCAAGGCAGCGCCCCGGCACACTATTGCCTGGTACGTCCGATGACCTCGGGCGGGGACTGTTACGGCGAGCTGATGGTCGATTGTAAAGACTACAATACCGTACTGGAACAGATACCTGCGGTACGGCAGCAGCTCCGCGAGGCCTATCCTGACGCTTACATCCGCATCCGAAAATACAACTTCTCGATCGCAACCTCCCACACCGTCGAAGTAGAATTCGCAGGGCCCGACCCAACCGTACTGCGCCATTTGAGTGCACAAGCCGAAACAATTATGCGTCGTTCACCTTATGTGGACCCCTACTCGGTACAGAACAACTGGCGACCGACGAGTAAAAGCCTCGTTGCCGAATACGATCAGCAAAATGCCCTGCGTTCGGGAATCGAACGCGGCGATGTGGCCAACGCTCTACTGGCCGCTACGGACGGAATGACGGTCGGGGTACTTGCCGATCAAAATCGGATGGTTACCCTCAACCTGCAAGTACGCAATGACGACGGCAGCCGCATCGAACGTCTTGAAGAGATACCGGTTTGGAGCACGATGAACATCCATCTCTCGAACGAAGAGCTGCAAGGAGCCTTGGCCGGAGGGGATGCGATGAGCCGACTGCAAGACCAAATGTTCCGCGCCGTACCGCTCGATAACGTAACCCGCGGCGTACGGCTCGACTGGGACGAAGATGTTGTATGGCGGCTCAACGGACGGCGCATCATCGAAGCCGAGTGTGACCCGAATCCCAACCTCGACGAAGCGACTCCGGCCAAAGTAGTCGAATCGATTCGTGATGAAATCAATGCCATCCCACTGCCCGAAGGTTATTCGATACGCTGGGCCGGCGAGGGAGAGTTACAGGATGAAGCCATATCCAACCTGATGAAGTTCGTACCGATCACCATCTTTCTCATACTGGCTATCCTGCTGTTGCTGTTCAACGACTGGCGCAAGGTTATCCTGATCCTGCTTTGCTTCCCGTTTGTCTTCTGCGGTATCACCCCTTCGCTGCTGCTGAGCGGACAGCCAATGACCTTCATGTCCATTATCGGGATGCTGGGACTTATCGGCATGATGGTAAAAAACGCCATCGTGCTCGTAGATGAAATCAACCGACTCCAACACGAAGAGAAAGCGACACCCTACACGGCCGTGATAGAAGCGACCGTATCGCGGGTACGCCCCGTGCTGATGGCCTCGCTGACAACTATCGTTGGTATGATTCCTCTTGTCAGAGACCCGATGTACAGCTCGATGTCAATAACAATTATGGGGGGACTGACAGCCGGTACAATCATTACACTCATCCTGCTGCCACTCTTCTATGCAACACTATTCCATATCCGTAAAACCGCTAACCCATAAAAACGACCATCAAATGAACAAGAGAAATATAATTATTTCGTGTGGTGCCATCCTGCTCTCCCTTACAGGTGTTTGGGCACAACAACCACAACCGCTCCGTCTCACGTTGGACGAATGTCGGGAGATGGCACTGTCGCACAGCGAAGAACTGCAACAAGCGGACAACGCCCTTCGACAGGCGGAGCTCGACCAACAAATCGCCAAGACTGCTTTCCTGCCAGATTTCGACGCCTCGGCCATAGGCTCTTACATACTTCCCGATATAGACATGATGGGAATGAAACTACGGATGCGAGGCACCTATATGGCCGGTATCAATTTGACACAGCCCATCTATGCGGGAGGAAAAATCATGACCGGAAACCGATTGGCCCGGATCGGAAAGGAAGCAGCCTCCGAACAACTCCGGATGACACGCATGGATGTGATTGTAGAGGCCGACAACGCCTATTGGAGCTATATTGCCGTAAACCGCAAAGTCCGGATGATAGAAAGTTACCAGGCCCAAATGGATACCTTGTATCGGCAAACGGAAACAGCACTGGCTGCGGGGATGGCTACCGAAAACGACTTGCTACGCATCGAAGCGAAACGCACCGAAATACACTATCAATTACAAAAAGCACAAAATGGGGCCGACCTGTGCCGGATGTCGCTCTGTCGGATTGTAGGGGCCGATTTTAATACGGGAATAGACCCCGTCGATACGGTATTCACCATTCAGGCACCCGGTACACTCTCTCCAGAGCTCGATGCCCGACCGGAATTGCACCTGCTCGAAAAACAGGTTGTCGCCGGGAAAGAACAAGTCCGTATGGCCCGTGCCGATATGCTGCCTGTGGTAGGGTTGTCTGTCGGGTACAGCTACTACGGCAATATCAAAATCAACGGGATGGCCGATGCCGGCGGTACGATGGTACCTTATACGCAAGAGTTTCGCGACGGCCTCGGATTGGCCATGCTCTCTGTAAAGGTCCCGATTTTCCATTGGGGAGAAAACGGCAAGAAGGTCCGCAAGGCACAGTATGAATTACGCAATGCTGAGCTCGAACTGCAAAAAAATTCCCGTTTGCTCTCGATCCAGGTACAACAGGCAATCCGCAACGTGCAGGATGGATATGGACTTGTTGAGACAGCAAAAAAAGGATTGCAACAGGCCGAAGAGAACCTGCGGGTGATGCACAACCGGTATGCCGCGTCGATGGCCCCGCTGACCGACCTGCTCGATGCCCAGTCAGGATGGAAGCAGGCCGCAAGCAACCTGATTGAAGCACAAGCACAATACAAAATTTACGAAACGGAATATCTGCGAAGTACCGGAATGTTGGAATGATTTGAAGAATCCGGGATGGAGTAAACTCCCCTAACAAGAAAGAGCCCTATCTCGTACTGCGAGATATTAAGGTCGTTTGATGTAAAACAGGATTCAGATAGGTTGAATACCCTGATCTGAATCCTGTTTTATTTACACATAGTTTTAGACAATACCGTAAAATCAAAACAAATTATACATAACTTGTCTGCCTTTTCTCCTTACAGTTTTTCCCTTTATCTCCTTCTCCATACCTGTTACAAATATCACGCACATTCCAATAGGCCTCTTCATTCCTGAAAAACCACCCGATTATTTCAGTCTCATTCGATAAATTTGTTTGTAAATTACGGGGAATTCTTCGAAATTCCAACAAGAAACATTACCTTTGATATTATAAAAACCATACACTTATGAAACTTTCTGAAAAACAAGGTAATATACTGCATGGTATTCTGCTCATCACGCTGTTCTCCTGTGCCGCCTTCTATCTGGCTGACACGGATATTGCCCGTCGGCTATCGTTCAGCCCTCTCATCATCGGCATCCTGTTGGGTATGCTCTATGCGAACAGCCTGCGCAACCGACTGCCCGAAACATGGGTTCCCGGTATTCTTTTCTGCTCCAAACAGATCCTCCGCGCAGGTATCGTCCTTTACGGATTCCGCCTCACATTCCAAAGTGTGGCAGCCATCGGAACTCCCGCAATAGGAATCGATGCCATCGTTGTGGTGGGAACAATCTTGCTGGGCATCCTGTTGGGCCGACTGTTGAAAATGGACAGCGACCTGGCCCTCCTGACCTCAACCGGCAGTGCCATCTGCGGCGCAGCTGCCGTATTGGGTGCCGAACCCGTCGTCAAGGCCGAACCTCACAAAACGGCAGTTGCCGTATCAACGGTAGTTATCTTCGGCACCATCTCAATGTTCCTCTACCCCGCCCTGTGGCGTGCCGGGATGCTCGACCTCTCGCCCGAACAGATGGGGCTCTATACAGGTGCTACCCTTCATGAAGTAGCCCACGTCGTAGGGGCCGGAAACGCAATGGGAGAAACAATTGCCGATAGCGCCGTCATCGTCAAGATGATCCGTGTAATGATGCTGGCTCCGGTTCTGCTGGTCATGGGACTTCTGTTGTCCCGCAAACGGGGATCGCAAAAAGGTACCAAGATAACCATTCCCTGGTTTGCTTTCGGGTTTCTGGCCATCATCGGATTCAACTCACTCAACCTACTCCCTGCAACCGTTGTCAACGGAATCAATTCATTCGACACATTTTTGCTGACAATGGCCATGACAGCCCTCGGTACCGAAACCAGCATCGAGAAGTTCAAACGAGCCGGCGCCAAGCCATTCCTGCTGGCAGCATTGCTATACGTCTGGTTGTTAGGAGGAGGCTACCTGTTGGCAAAGTGGTTATTGTAGCCCCATACAAGCAGCCCGGCAAACGATTCTGCTCTTGGCGGATTATCCGCCAATAAATCGTATTCCACTACCAATACGGCGGGGTAGGTTTTGTCTGTCTCTGCATCTTTGGGGACACGGAGCCGATATCTGCCAAGCGGGTATAGTCTTTTCGGTCTCCCTTATGTTTTTCCTCCTGTTTTATTATCCCCGAGGATAAACAAAGGTAATGAATTTTGCACAAACAAACCGCACCGTCTGAGACGGTCTGAGGTGATGGAATTGACAATGGTAACAGACAGGATGTCCTACTCCATGATTCTATCTATACGCTCTGTAATCAGCTCTGCATACTTGTCTTTAAGCTCATCATTCAGAAATGAATTGCCGATAAACTTTTTCATTTCAGGCAAAAGTTTTACATATTTGCCGATAAGACGTTCTATCGTTTTCTGTTCAATACCCATTGTCTGACCTGATATTATGAAATCCGATCGTTTCAACTTTTTCTTTTTCCCATTCAAGGTCAATGCCAACTCCTCATCGTCTTTCGGATTAAGGATTACGGCATTAAGCATATCGTAAGCCGGAGTTAGCCGTATATAGCCATCATATGGTTCAAACAAAGAAAAATTCTTCAGATGCATGTCATTGTTTCCGGTAATCCATGAGAACAATATAACTTCAAAGAAATTTATCACATTCATTTTGGGCATTGAAGAATATTGTACTATCGCTTTGGCGATACGTTCATAACTGCTTTTGTATTTATATTCAGTCTGTCTTTCGGTCAACTGGCACATGTCTTCCATAGCCACCTTTTCACCGGAATTTGAGCGATCAATCCTCTTTGTCAGATAACACAGGCTATTGTCGGCCATACGCATCAACGTATGAGGCACCACGCCGATTTTAGCCAATTCTGCCAAATGCATGGTCAGGTCTTCAATTTCCGGCATTTGGGCAAATTGTATCGTTTGAGGTTTGCATATAAAGCCTCCCCATAAGCCCACAATGGTCAACCGTTGACTGCCTTCATGTTCATTAAGATGCAAGGACAATTTTGGCTGTACACCGGTGAGGGAAGTCTGGTCTTTTATAATCTGTATGGCCAGTTTTTCCAAATCTTCACAAGTGTAATCCAACGCCGGTACTTCCTCTGTGCCGAAGAACTTCTTCGCGCACTTGGCATGAAAATCCTTCTCTCCCTTTTCAAGCGGACGGTAACAATACAAGCATTTACACATTTGTACTTTCCTCCTCAATTACAGGTTCAACACTAACGGCTCCTATACAGTCCCTGCAGCAAAGCAGCAACAGGGACATTCTGTCAAGCAGACTTATATCCGTATTGCGCAACGCCACATCCAGCAGCCATCCCTCAGGTATGAGACCGTCAAAGAAAGGGAAGAGCACATTGCTTCTGAAAACTTCCTTCTGCAAAGGCATAGTAAGGCTGACAGGTTTCGCTTCATTTAATACCAAATATTCCGGAAGATAACAGAATTCATAACCGTCATCTCCTTCTGTAAGGACTCCAGCCAATACATTTTTATAATATATGTTTGCCCGTTTCATCGTTGTTTGTTTTGTTTCGGTTGTGGAACCATCTCATAATTAAAGAAATCAAGCAATTGGTTTACTTTGTCAAGGCGTAATGTGGATTTTCCCTGTTCCAAATCACGGACAAACCGTAGTCCGACTCCTGACTTGAGGGAAAGCTCCTCCTGTGTCATATTGAATTGCTTGCGCAATAATTTGACGGTAGCTGATAGTGTATTCATATCGTAAATTATATCAGTTCGGGTACAAATATACATAATTATTCTGATTTATACCATATTGGGTATAAATATTCGTTCCAAATGCGAATTATATCATTATGGGTATAATATTCCGTCTCTATTTTCTTGCACTAACCGTTATACGAACTGCTGATATTATTCGCGAACACACCTTACGATCAGATTGGCGCAACAGTGTTTACCAAATCCAAAATCCGCAAGTCTGTCGAGGAAATCTACCACAATATATCATTTTCCTAAACGAGATTTTAATTGTGCAGTTGGAGACTGCACAATTTGTCCAATCTATGACCGGATAAATGTATGAACAAATATGCCCTACCAGAAACTTATACATTATCCATACCAATATGAATGTTATTTTTCGTATAAACCAACATATATTTTCTAACTGTGTTAGGAATAACCGGTCATATATTCCCGAGGAAAAGAACGAAGGATGTATTTTAGACAAACAAATCCCGATTTCTCCTCCAAAAATTGTATTTTGTCCAAACAAACCGCACCATTTGAGGCGGTCAGACGCTGTTGTCCAAACAAATTAAATCCCCGCCAATATCTTTGATTGACAGGGATTTAATAGTCGTTTCTGTGCTTAAAATTGCACTAATATTCTTCCTCGTTGAAGAAATCTATCTATATTGATTATCAATATATTATGCAATAATCAATGAAATTTGCGCAAACAAACCGCACCGTCTGAGACGGTCTGAGGCGATGGGAGGAAATGGAGGGCAAACAAATTATTATTAAAGTTATAATAATATCGAGGATTAAGATATAAGCTCATTTTACTCGATCAATCCTATTTTTTTAGTATTTTCTATCATAGTATCTATAGCCGTTATGAATTCTGTCGTATCAAGGAAATAACTAGGATATGCTTCTTGTAGTTCTTTCATTTTAGGAACAGATACTAATACGACTGCATTATATTCGCCCATCATTTTTTTCTCCAGTTTAGAATAAGATTCAGAAGCCATCTTTTCTTGCTCTTTTGAATAAGGAGTAATATGTACAATTTTGGATTGAAAATCAATATTTAGAATATAATATCCATTCTTAAAGTTCTCCTTTTTAGCTTGAATTCCTGTAACTTTTAAGACTTTGAGAGTATTGCTAAAATTGCACTTCGTATTTATTTTATATAATAATCTCATTAAGTCATACATATTGTATTTTTTTTCTCTATGTAACTTTAATATGGATTGTTTCTCTTTTATAGCAAACAATGAACTTACAATCTTAAAAAAATCCAACCACTCATCAGCTCCTAAACTTGATTTTAATGGAGTACTCGTTATAAGACCTGCTGTTTCAACGGCCATGGCCCAGCTGTGCTGTAATTTTGTCCTAATTTGTAATTCAATTTTCGCTCCATCTACATCTTTGTCTTTTGATTTATACCTATATATAAAATGAATACTGCGGTATCCGCTTTCTTTTGGTTCCTGTACATAATCTACCATCTTTATTAAATCAAAACTTTCAGGGATATTTTCTGTTAAAATTGTTTTACATGATTTTAACATATCAATATCCTCTAATACAATTCTAAGGCCCCCGATATCTTGCATCCCTCCTAAACGCATATCGGGATTAATATCTAACTTATATAAAATAGATGTTATTCGTTTTAGTCTTCGAGAAGTTAAAACGAATCTAACCCCATTCGCTTTTAATAATGGAAGGATTTCTTGTTGTAAAGCATCAAGTGCAGCCAAATGTAAAGTCCTCCATTCATTTATTTTTGTTAACGCATCTTCGTATTTGTCTTTCTCGGATGCAGACATTACAGTTTCTCCAGCTTTATTAATTTGGCTTCGTGAATATTTCATAATCAAATATATTATTACGTGACAAAAATACAGAAAATTTAGATTGTCTAATATAATTCACTATATTTGTGCTATTCTATCGAGGCATAATATGAAATTAAATAGAATAAAAGTTGTCTTATCTGAGAAAGGTATTTCTCAGACATGGCTGGCAAAGCGGCTTAACAAAAGTTTTAGTATGGTTAATGCTTACGCTTGCAATAGGATCCAACCCAATTTGGAGACTCTTCAGCAAATTGCAGAAATTCTTCAAGTTGATCTGAAAGATTTGATAACAGATAAAGATGAACGCCAATGATGTTTAGATAATAGGACCTATTTATTTTTGGCTATAACTTCCGATAATAAAATATTATATGAACATGGGCATTAGTCATGAGCTATCAGAGGAAGATATAAAGTTCCGCTATATCAACGATGCCATCACAAGTAAGGGATGGACAAAAGATAGTATTTTTATGGAACAGCAGGTTAAATTTACCGATGGTAAAATTAGCCTGCATGGTAATATTGTGCATCGAGAACCGCCGAAGTTCGCTGACTATGTGTTATATGTAAACAAGGCTACCCCAATTGCAATAGTAGAAGCAAAGGATGCTAAGCATACTGTTTCCTATGGTTTACAACAGGCAATGGAATACGCAAAAATGCTTGATGTCAAATTTGCGTTCAGTTCTAATGGGGAAGGTTTTGCCGAGCATGATTTTCTGACCGGGAAGGAACGATTTTTCAGTATGGATGAATTTCCAACCTGCGATGAATTGATTGAACGATACAAAAAGGAGGTAAATGACGGAAACGGACTTAATGAACAGGAGGTAGCTGCCATCAATCAGCCTTTGTGCAGCGGACAAAACATTTTCCCTCCAAGATATTATCAACTCAATGCTATAAATCGTACTATAAATGCCATCGCAAAAGGACAAAACCGTATTTTACTTGTGATGGCTACCGGTACAGGTAAAACATACACTGCGTTTCAAATAGTTTGGCGACTACTCAAAAGCGGATTAAAGAAAAAAGTTCTTTATCTTGCCGACCGTAATATATTGGTAGACCAATCCATTGAACAGGATTTCAAGCCTTTGGAAAAAGTAATCCATAAAATAGATTATTCCAAAGACAAGAATAAATTGAAGGAGCTCCTTTCTCATCAAGTGTATTTTGCGCTTTACCAACAGCTTATTGGGCAAAATGATGCGAAAAACTATCAGGAGCTTTTCCCTAACCCGAATTATTTTGATCTCGTAATCATAGACGAATGTCATAGAGGAAGTGCCAAAGATGACAGCAACTGGCGCACTATACTGGATTATTTTTCCTCTGCCACACATATCGGCATGACTGCAACACCAAAAGAGACACGATATCAATCAAGTATTGGATACTTTGGCGAACCAGTTTACACATATAGTCTGAAAAACGGTATAGAAGATGGATTCCTTGCTCCGTTTAAAGTCATAAATATTACAACAAATATCGGAGATGAGTGGCGGCCAATCAAAGGTCAAAAGGATATTTACGGCAATGAGATCGAGGATCGAATATACAATAACAGTGACTATGATTATAACATCGTGATTGAAGATCGCCATAGGGAAATAGCACAAGAAATAACTAACTATCTCAAAAGCACAGATCGTATGGCAAAAACCATTGTATTTTGTGCTGATGAGACACATGCAGAAAGAATGCGAATTGCACTGGTTAATGCCAATGCAGATATGTGCAAAAAGAATCCCGACTATATAGTCCGCATTACCGGCAGCGATGAATATGGTAAAGGGAAACTAGATTATTTTATTTCTGTAGCATCAAAATATCCGGTAATAGCTACGACCAGCAAATTACTATCAACTGGTGTTGATTGCAAAATGGTCAAACTTATAGTCCTAGACCAGCAGATCGGATCAATGACAGAGTTTAAGCAGATTATAGGACGAGGCACCCGAATTCGTGAAAAAGAAGGTAAAACACATTTTGTAGTAATGGACTTTCGAAATGTAACACGCCTCTTTGCTGATCCGGATTGGGATGGTCCGATAGAGGTTGATCCGGATTATCCTCCGAAGCCATGTCCTGTTTGCGGCAAGTATCCTTGTATTTGTCCTAAGACTACTACGTCCTCGGCCTGCCCAGTCTGTGGTAAAGATCCTTGTGAATGCCCGACACCACCCCCGCAGCCCAAACCGATTGTGGATAAAAATGGTTGTGAAGTAAAAGTTATTAATAAGGTAGTTTCCGTTTATGATACAAATGGCAAATTACTTCGCACAGAAAGTATCACAGATTATACAAAAAAGAGTATTATCGACACATATGCGACAATAGAGACCTTTACCTCAAAGTGGAATGCACTAAAAAGGAAAAGTGAAATAACGGAAATGCTAAAAGAAGTCGGCATTGACATTACTACTCTGAAGCATGACCGGAATATGGATGATGTGGATGACTTTGACTTTATCTGTTATATTGCATATGGGAAAAAGACTTTAACAAGACGAGAACGTGCAGAGCAGGTAAAGAAACGTGATGTCTTTAGTAAATATGGAGAGCAAGCCAGGCTTGTTCTCGAAGCCCTACTTGACAAATATATGAACGAAGGAATTTCTGAATTGGAGAATATTGCGGTTTTGAAAAACGATCCGTTCAGAAAACTTGGCTCTCCAGCAAGCATCGCCAAACTGTTTGGGGGCAAGGAAGGTTATCTAAAGGCCGTAAACAATCTGGTTCAACTGATATATAATGCAGCATAAAAGAAAAGAAAAATATGAGTTTATCAAATTTCGTAAAAAGAATACGCAATATAATGCGCAATGATGCCGGTATCAATGGTGACGCACAGCGCATAGAGCAGATGGCATGGATGCTTTTCCTGAAAGTTTATGATGAAAAGGAAAATGACTGGGAAATGGAGGACGATTATCAATCTATTATTCCAGAAGAATGCCGTTGGCGTAATTGGGCTCACGATGATGGAAGTGGAAATGCTTTGACTGGGGATGACCTGCTATCATTTGTCAACAATGTGGTATTTGATAAACTCAAGAAGATAGAGATTACCCCAGATACACCTATCCGACAAGCAATCGTGAAAACTACTTTTGAGGACGCCAATCAATATATGAAAGACGGAGTACAACTCCGACAGGTTCTGAATGTTATTGACGATCTCGATCTTGGCAATTACGAGGAAAGCCACGCTTTCGGTGAAATTTACGAAAGCATACTCAAGGAAATGCAGTCAGCAGGATCTTCCGGTGAGTTTTATACACCGAGGGCCTTAACTGAGTTTATGGCGGAAATAATCAAGCCGCAGATTGGAGAAAAGATGGCGGATTTCGCTTGTGGAACAGGAGGTTTTATTACCAGTTGGCTTGGAGAACTTGACAAACGTGTGGTTACTGCTGAAGACCGGGAAGAGTTTAATCAATCTGTATATGGCATAGAAAAGAAACAATTCCCTTATATGCTGTGTGTGACAAATCTTTTGCTCCACGGAATAGATAAGCCATTGGTATTTCATGATAACTCTCTGACTAAAGATGTTCTCAACTATACAGAAGGGGATCAGTTTGATGTAGTGCTCATGAATCCCCCGTACGGAGGCAACGAGAAAGCCGATGTTAAGTCTCACTTCCCTTCTGATATGCGAAGCAGCGAGACTGCCGACTTGTTTATGGTACTTATTATGTACCGGTTGAAGAAGAACGGAAGGGCAGCCGTTATTGTTCCTGATGGTTTTCTGTTTGGCGCGGACAATACCAAGATAGCCATAAAGACAAAATTGTTGCGTGATTTTAACCTGCACACTATTATTCGTCTGCCAGGTAGTATTTTTTCACCGTATACACCTATCGCAACCAATATTTTATTCTTCAATAACG
>DVNA01000181.1 GCA_018714665.1 Candidatus Gallibacteroides avistercoris
CGCCGGGGATGGAGAGGGCCTCTTCGTATTTCTGAATCAGCCCGGCCGTCTCTCCGTAGGTGTTTGTGTACGACTGGAAATAGGCCAGGTACTGCATCTGCGGGTATTTGCGGCTGAAAAACCGGATACCCTCGGCAATCTGTTGGGAGATGCTCTTGTCGCTTTGGCAGTAGTCGGGGCTGAACGTCTGGTTGTTGCAGTAGGTGCATCCGCCGTACCCTTTGCTGCCGTCGCGGTTGGGACAGGTGAAGCCGGCGTGGACCGAGATTTTTTGGACCTTCCCCTCGAAGTGCTTTTTCAGAAAACTGCCGAAGTCGTTGTATCGTGTCATGTTTTTTCTTCTCGTTGGTTACCGGGTGGTGTCGTGTCCGAATCTTTTGTAAAATTCGGCCACTATTTCGATGCCCTGGAAGAAGAGCTTTTCCGGAAAGTTTTCGTTGGGCGAATGGGTGGCGTCCGATTCGAGTCCCAGTCCCATCAGGACGCTCTTGATACCTAACACCTCTTCGAATACGGCGATGATGGGGATGCTGCCTCCCCGCCGTACGGCCAGTGGTTTTTGTCCGAATACGGCTTGGTAGGCCTCTTCGGCAGCCTGGTAGGCCGGTAACGTGATGGGGCAGACATATCCTTGTCCGCCGTGCA
The DNA here is from genome assembly GCA_018714665.1 of Candidatus Gallibacteroides avistercoris. Classification (GTDB taxonomy): domain Bacteria; phylum Bacteroidota; class Bacteroidia; order Bacteroidales; family CHK158-818; genus Gallibacteroides; species Gallibacteroides avistercoris. Next base: position 646 of record DVNA01000181.1, read on the forward strand.
GGGGGGTAACGGATACCTGTATGCAGGGCAGGGCTGTCTGCTCGATGTAGCGGATGAAGAGTTCGGAGATTTTCTTGTAATCCTGGTGGGGAACCAGCCGGCAGGAGACCTTGGCAAAGGCTTGCGAAGGGAGGACCGTTTTGGCCCCTTCGCCGGTGTATCCGCCCCAGATGCCGCAAACGTCGAAAGTGGGGCGGATGGAGGCCCGTTCGAGCGTGTTGTATCCGCTTTCTCCCTGCAAGGCGTTTACTCCTACGGCTTTCCGGTAGGCCGCCTCGTCGTGGGGGATGGCGGCAATCATCGCCCGTTCTTCGGGTGAGACCTCCTCTACGTCGTCATAGAAGCCGGGAATGGTGATTCGTCCCCGGTCGTCGGTAACGTGGGCGATGAGTTTGCAAAGTTCGTTGATGGGGTTGGCTACTGCTCCGCCGAAGATGCCCGAGTGCAGGTCGCGGTTGGGTCCAGTAACGGCTATCTGCCAATAGGCCAATCCCCGAAGGCCGGTGGTGATGGAGGGCGTTTGTGCGCTTACCATGCTGGTGTCCGACACGAGGATGACGTCGGCTTTGAGCAGCTCTTTGTTTTTTCGGCAGAATTGTTCCAGCGAGGGAGAGCCGATCTCCTCCTCGCCTTCGAAGAGGAACTTGACGTTGCAGCGCAGGTCGCCGTTTCGCAAGGCATATTCAAAGCCCTTGACCTGGATGAAGGATTGTCCCTTGTCGTCGTCCGTACCTCGTCCGCGGAAATATCCCCCCTCCCGGGTCAGTTCAAAAGGAGGTGTTCTCCACTGTTCGACCGGTTCTGCCGGCATGACGTCGTAATGGGCATATATCAATACGGTGGGACGGTCGGGCGAGAGCGTTTTGGAGGCAAATACTACCGGATTGCCGTCCGTCTCCATCACCGTTGCCGTGTCGGCGCCGGCTGCTATCAGAAGCTCTCTCCACCGTTCGGCACAACGGAGCATGTCGGGGCGGTGCTCGGGTTGGGCACTGACCGAGGGGATTCGGATTAACGAGGCGAGGTCGGCGATGATCTGTTCGCGGTTGGCCGACAAATACGCTTTTATTTCCATGATGTCAAGTCGTTTGTATGGGCAAATCGGTTTTCTTTATTTCTGTGGATTAAAGGTGGCGGGTTTTGTTCAGCAGGTAGTGGTCTAACAGCACCATGGCGGTCATGGCCTCTACGATGGGTACGGCCCGCGGCAGGACGCAGGGGTCGTGCCGCCCTTTGGCTTTCAGGTTGATGGGGTTGCCGGCGTAATCGAGCGTGCGGATGTCGCGCAGGATGGTGGCAATGGGTTTGAAGGCCACCCGGAAATAGATGTCCTCGCCGTTGGAGATACCTCCCTGAATACCTCCCGAATGGTTGGTCAGGGTGGTGATGCGGTTCTCCCGACGCGTAAAGACGTCGTTCATCTCCGACCCCCGGTATTGTACGCCGTCGAACCCCATGCCGTATTCAAATCCTTTGGCGGCGTTGATGCTGAGCATCGCGCTGCCTAAGTCGGCGTGCAGCTTGTTGAACACGGGTTCGCCCAGGCAGGGAGGAACGTGGCGGGCTACACAGGTGATGACCCCTCCGATGGTATCGCCCTCTTCGCGTACTTCGGCAATCAGTTCGATCATCTTTTCGGCCGTATCGGCATCCGGACACCGGACGATGTTCTTTTCTATATCGTCCAGGTTGTAATCCTGGTATGACCCTTTCAACGTGACGGGCCCTACTTGCGAGGTGAAAGCTTTTATGTCCACACCCAAGGTGTTCAGGGCCAGTTTGGCGAAGGCTCCTGCCACGCAACGGGAGATGGTCTCCCGCGCCGACGAACGTCCACCGCCCCGGTGGTCGCGCCATCCGTACTTTTGCTGGTAGGTGTAGTCGGCGTGCGAAGGTCGATATACCTGACGCAGGGAGTCGTAATCGGCAGAGTGCTGGTTCTGGTTATATACGACAAATCCGATAGGCGTTCCGGTAGTCTTTCCCTCGAAAACTCCTGAAAGAATCTCTACCGTATCGCTCTCTTTCCGTGGGGTAACAATGGCCGATTGTCCCGGCCGGCGGCGGTTCAATTCGTGTTGTATAAACTCCATGTCCACCGCGATGCCCGCAGGCATCCCGTCGATTACTCCACCTACGCCCGTGCCGTGCGACTCCCCGAAAGAGGTGAGTCTGAATATGGTTCCGAATGTATTCATTACAATCTCCTTTTTGACAAGTAAAGATACGCTATTTTTTTCTAATCGAAAGGGGTCGTTATTGTTCTTTTGATTTATTTTGATGGTATATGGAATTTTCTCTAATGGACTATCTTGTTGATAACGTTTGTTTTATTTCTTATTTTGTACGGGCGGTGTTGCCTTTGGTTTTTATTGGAAAATAAATGTTAATAATATGGATAAAGTTTTTGCAAACCTTAAAATATTAAATAAAACTTGTATATTCAAGATTATTGAGTATGTTTGTCTCACAAAATTCAATTGAATAATTTTATAGATAGTTCTTTTTAGCTCATTGATTTCTAATTTCTTATGATTCACTTTTAGGGAGAGTGAAAATTTT
>DVNA01000182.1 GCA_018714665.1 Candidatus Gallibacteroides avistercoris
GGAGCGTACGTGGATGAATTGGTCTATGCCTTGTGCTTTCAACTCTTCCATACATTCGGGGGCTCCGGCTATCACTAAAATGGCCTTGTTGCCTTCCAGTGCTTTTTTCGCTTCCGGAGCAAGTGTGGCATATTCGTCGTCGCTTGAACAGAGTACGACGATGTCTGCGTCAGCTTTGATAGCGGCATCGATCCCTTCTTGTACGGTATTGAATCCTAAATTGTCGATAATGTGGTAACCGGCGCAACCAAAGAAGTTTCCGGAGAATTGCGAACGGGCCAGACGCATGGCCAGATTGCCGATGGTCAGCATAAATACGTTGGGACGTTTGGCCGCTTTTTCGGTGGCCATACGCAACGCCTCGAACTGGCTGGCTCCTCTTTCAAACGAGAGCGTTTCGATGGTTGCTTCGCAATGGTGTCCGTTGCAACCGCATCCGCAAGAATCCTGGCCTTTTACCTTGTCGCCGGCAATTTCGTTTACATTCGGATATTGGTTTGTTCCTAACAAAATCTCTTTTCTACGGGCGATAGCCGTATGACGGGCCGCAGAGGACGCCTTGATCTCTTTTTGTACCGATCCGGCTTTGACCGCGGCGTAGAACCCGCCTTCTTCATCTACGTTCAAGAATAATTTCCAGGCCTGGTTGGCGATGGAGACAGTCAAATTTTCGATGTAATAAGAACCGGCTCCCGGATCTACCACCTTGTCAAAATGAGACTCTTCTTTCAACAGCAGCTGTTGGTTCCGGGCGATACGTTCTGAAAATTCATCGGGCGTTTTGTAGGCGATGTCGAACGGAGTTACGCACAAAGAATCAACACCTCCCAGTGTGGCAGACATGGCCTCGGTTTGAGAACGCAGCAGATTTACGTGGGCATCGTAGATGGTCATGTTGAATTGAGAGGTCTGAGCGTGCATTTTTATTTTTGTAGCGCACGGGCAAGAAGCTCCGTAAGCAGCTACGATTTGAGCCCATAACATTCTGGCAGCACGGAATTTGGCTATTTCCATGAAATAGTTGGACGATACGCCGAAGTTGAATTTAATACGTTTGGCTACCTCTTCGGCCGTAAATCCGGCATCGGTAAGTTTGGTCATCCATTCATTTCCCCATGCCAAGGCGTATCCCAACTCCTGTGAGATGTAAGAACCTGCATTGTTCAGCAGTGCGGCAGATACGCCCAATACGCGGAATTTGGGCAGAGCTTCTACCGTTTTTATCAGTTGGGATGCTATTTCTACGTAATTGTCTATCTCCCGGCCGCGTTTTAACATACGGGCAAACGGATCGAAATGGATAGATCCGTTGATTTTTTCGAGGTTGGCACCTGTCGACTGGAAGTATGCAGTCAATATCTCGGCCAGTTTTACGGCATTTTTTACGCAGGTGTTGAAATTCAGTTCCACCTTTTCTACTGCAATGTCTTTCAGTAGGATGGCGATGTTTTCCGGAGTTGTCTGGTCGGCTTTGATATGGAAGCCCAGAGAGTTGACACCTTTTTCCAATACAGTCAAAGCCTGTTGGTTGGCTTCTTGCGGACAAGCGGTTTCGATCTCTTGGCGAATAAGCCATTCGTTGTTGCATTTGGTACCACGTACGAAAGGATATTCACCCGGAAGAGAGTCGGTTGTTTTCAGTCCTTCGATGTCTTCTGCACGGTACATCGGTTTAACGTTGAATCCTTCGTTGGTTTTCCAGACGAGTTTTTTGTTAAAGTCAGCACCTTTTAAATCGACTGTTACCTTTTCCATCCACTCTTGTGTAGAAACAGGTGGAAATTCGGTAAACAATTTTTCTTTACAATCTGCCATAGTATTGTTTTTATAATTTAGAAGTTAAATTCTTGGTCTGTTTTTGTTATCGGTTGATTGTCATTTCAACAGAATATACGAGACAAAATTACAATAAATAGTTCAGATTGAAGAAATTTTTCTTTAAATATCTTTATAAAACACTTATGCTTTAAGGTTGAAATTAGATTGATGTTTGATAATTAGTTTGTTGTGTGTGTTTTATCGTCCAATTCGATTTGTTTTTCAGGTGGGGACAGTATCCAGGAACACTGTTTTTCTCTGTTTACGGGCATTAAAATAAAAAACGGATATTACTTTTGTCAAGGAATTAATTCTGAAATAATATGTCAGCTAAAATCAATAAGACCAACGCTGCCCGATTACTCGACCAGCATAAAATACCGTATGAGTTGATCCCGTATCAGGTCGATGAAAATAATTTGGCAGCCACTCACGTGGCAGAACAGTTGGGCGAGGATATTGCACGGGTCTTTAAGACATTGGTCTTGCGGGGAGATAAAACCGGGCTATTCGTTTGTGTGGTTCCCGGGAACAAGGAGGTGAACTTGAAACGGGCAGCCAAGATTTCCGGAAATAAAAGCGCCGAGATGATAGCTGTCAAGGAGCTGTTGCCGCTGACCGGATATATCCGGGGAGGTTGTTCCCCCATTGGTATGAAGAAACATTACCCTACTTTTTTCCATGCTACGGCATTGACGTATGATTGTATTTACATCAGTGCCGGAGTCCGGGGATTACAGATTAAGATTGATCCCCGGCTGTTGATTGATTTTGTCGCCGGGACATCGGGTAATCTTACGGATGAATAATTCCGTGGGGAGGTGGTTTCCTTTAAAATGGATTTTGCGGACCGGCAATGGAGATGAAAAAATCTTCTCGATTGAAGTACTTTTGAGCCAACTCTTGTAACCGTTTGGCGGTTATTGTTTGGATAGAGTCTTGCTGTGCTTGATAATAATCGAACGTCAGGCCGTTTACTACGAGCGGGACAAATGCACTGGCCAATGCCAGGGGGGTATCGATCAACCGAGCCAGTTCTCCCAATGAATAATTGCGTACCATCTCCATTTCCTCCTCTTGTATCGGTTCGTTTTGAAGACGCTCGGTTTCGATGAAAATCTCATCTATCAGCGCTTTCGTATATTCCGTTCCCGTTTGGGTGGAGATGGCCAGATAGGTAGCTTGTGGCAAAGTTACCACAGAAGAGCCTATACCATAAGTGTACCCTTTATCCTGCCGAATGTTCGACATGAGCCGACTGCCGAAATATCCTCCTAAAAATGTATTGAGTATTCTTAAATCCAGGTAGTCGGGATGGTCGCGGGTTACCAGCGGTAGTCCCACCCGTATGGCGGTCTGTATGGCATCAGCCTTTTCGGAGAAGACCATCCGTTTTGCGGCTCTTTTTATCGGATAGAGACGAAGAGGCGTTGGCATACCGTTGGAGGTGTTTTGGCCTAAGAATCGATTGATTTGTTTTATCATTTCGTCGGTTACTTTTCCGGTGATAACCATTTTACATTGTTCCGGCCGATAGAAAGAATAGAAAAAATCTTTCAAGTCATCGGTGTTTATTCGGTCAAAATCGCTCTCTTTTACCGAAGATCCGTAAGGGTGTTCCTCTCCGAAAAGCAGCCGGACAAATCCGTTAGCCGCCAAAGTAGCTACTTTCTCCTGTTCTATTTGGTGTTGCCGTTTCTTTCGGCTTGTCTGGATACGGAACTCTTTTTCTGGGAATTCCGGGGAAAGTATCATCCTGGCTACAACATCTAATGATGGCTCGAAATATT
>DVNA01000183.1 GCA_018714665.1 Candidatus Gallibacteroides avistercoris
CGAAAATGCGACAAAGAAAAACGCAATTTTCTTCATAATTTAATTTTAATGTTCCTACTAAATCTGATATGCAAACCTCCCGTTCAAACATCAGACCCCGCTGATTTTCAGCGGCCAGCGTACCGGTAGAACGCTTTCTGACACGCCTTACGCTTTTTTAAAAACAAGGCAAAGGTGCAACAAATTTATCTGCCACACAAATTTAATTTAATTTTTTTCGCATTATTACCCTGATTAACAATATAGAATAACATTCTTTGTATTTGTTTTTCATATCTATTCAAAACAAAATCGAAGCCTCAGCTGTAATATAAAAATTACGACAATCCCGTTTATAGGTATATACAGTGCTCTTTTTTATTACCTTTGTACACGGTAATCAATCCATAATCTTATGAAACAAAAACCTGAAATCATCCTCATCAGCATCTCGGGCGAAGATAAGCCGGGGGTAACGTCTGCCTTGACCGAAATTCTGGCTAAATACGATGCTTTTATCCTCGACATCGGACAAGCGGATATTCACCATACACTCTCTTTGGGTATCCTCTTTAAAACATCCGGAGAAAAATCGGGCGATATTCTAAAAGACCTATTATTCAAAGCATACGAATTGGATGTAAACATCAAATTCTCGCCTATTGCTGAAAGCGAATACAACAGTTGGGTAGGATTACAAGGGAAAAACCGTTATATCATAACCATCTTAGGCCGAGAAATCACGGCCCGACAAATTGGAGAAGTTACCCGAATTGTAGCCGAACAAGGGCTCAATATAGATGCCATACAACGCCTAACGGGTAGAATACCGCTTGATGAAAACGTACAATCTTCTAAATCCTGCATAGAACTTTCGGTAAGAGGTACCGCCAAAGATCACACTCAGATGCAATCCGATTTCATGCAGTTAGCCTCCCATTTAGGAATAGACATCTCACTGCAACAGGACAATATGTTCAGACGTTGTCGCCGATTAATCTGTTTCGATATGGACTCTACACTGATAGAAACCGAGGTTATCGACGAACTAGCATTACGAGCCGGTGTAGGCAATGAGGTGAAAGCCATTACCGAAGCTGCCATGAGGGGTGAAATAGACTTTTCTGAAAGTTTCAAAAAACGCGTAGCTTTACTCAAAGGGCTTGACGTAACAGTCATGGAAGAGATAGCCAAAAACCTACCTATTACCGAAGGAGTGGACAGATTGATGAGTACACTGAAAACCGCAGGGTTCAAAATAGCCATTCTTTCGGGGGGATTTACCTACTTCGGAAATTACCTGAAAAAACTGTACGGCATAGATTATGTATATGCCAACGAATTGGAAATCGTTGATGGAAAATTAACAGGAAACTATATCGGCGACATCGTCGATGGCAAACGAAAAGCAGAACTCCTGCGACTGATTGCCCAGGTAGAAAACGTAGATATTGCCCAAACCATAGCTGTGGGCGACGGAGCAAACGACTTGCCGATGTTGAGCATTGCCGGATTGGGCATTGCCTATCACGCTAAACCCAAAGTAAAAGAAAACGCCAGCCAATCTATTTCGACCATCGGACTGGATGGGGTACTTTATTTCATCGGATTTAAAGATTCTTATTTCGGACAACCCAAATAGAAAAATATCACAGCTTCTTGTTTCAAGGTTACACAAACAAGAAAGCTGTCCACAGGTTTTCGCCTCTTTTTTTATTGTTTTCATGCCCTACAATAAAATTGTATTTACAAAATAATTCATAACTTTGGAGTACAATATTTGATCAATATGAAAAAACTCTTTCTTGTTTTTTGGAGTCTTTTTTTGACATACTTTTCTCTTTCGGCCCAAACAGTCGGTTTGGTTCTAAGCGGAGGCGGAGCAAAAGGGATTGCACACATCGGGCTTCTAAAAGCGTTGGAAGAGAACAATATCCCCATTGATTATATTGCCGGTACTTCGATGGGGGCTATCGTCGGAGCGCTATATGCTATGGGATATACCCCCGACGAAATGTTGGAACTGATAGATTCGGATGATTTCAGATCCTGGCTGACAGGAAAGATCGATGAAAAATATATCTATTATTTCCGTAAACCGGAACCCTCGCCAGAGATCGTTTCGTTTAAAATCGGCATACGCGATTCCAGCAAAATATCATCTCACTTTTTGCCCCAAAGCATTATCAACCCACTACCGATGAACTATGCTTTTATGACATTGTTCAGCCCCTCTTCGGCTCATGCCAAGAATAATTTCGACAATCTTTTCGTTCCGTTCAGAGCTGTTGCTTCCGACGTATACAACAAACGTCCTGTTATTTTCAGAAACGGCGATTTAGGAGACGCAGTACGGGCATCCATGAGCTATCCGTTTGTATTCAAACCACTGGAAATGAACGGAGTGTTAATTTACGATGGAGGAATATACAACAACTTTCCGGTTGATGTAATGAAAACCGACTTTAATCCGGATGTCATTATCGGAAGCGTAGTTTCCGATACACTGACAAAACCGAACGATATCAATCCTCTTTCCCAAATAGAAAACATGGTAATGCAAAAAACAAATTATTCTATTGATGAAGAGGACGGTATCCTTTTGAGCTTCAAACTAAGCGACATCGGATTGCTCGATTTTCACAAAGCCGAACAAATCTCCCAAATCGGATATGATGGAGCTATGGCAATAATGGATTCTATCAAACAACGGATACCCAGGGAAATGACCCAGGAAACCAGAGCCGTGAACAGAGCTGTATATAAAACTCAACTCCCGGACCTGACATTCAACAGCGTATCGGTTGAGGGAGGAAACTCGGCACAACGTTCTTACATCCGGAAACAATTTGACTTAGACAATGACAATTTAGAGAATGAAGAGGTGAAAAAGACCTACTTCAAATTGGTTACAGACTCTAAAATAGAAGATCTGATTCCTCATGCCGTCTATAATGAAGAGACCGAAATGTTCGATCTGAACCTGAAAGCGAAAATGAGCGATAATATCATTGCCAGCCTTGGCGGATTTATCACCTCTTCCAGCTCCAATCAAGTCTATTTAGGAGCACAATACCGAACATTGGGCAAATATTCTACCGACTTCAACATAAATGGAGAATTCGGACAAATGTACAACAGCGCTATGGCCTCTGCCCGGTTTGAAATGCCAAGCAGTATACCCATGCATATCAAG
>DVNA01000184.1 GCA_018714665.1 Candidatus Gallibacteroides avistercoris
TCCCCGACCGGTTGCCCGAAGTAAACGGAAGCGCCCCCAAAATCAACCTGAAAAACTGCATTGCCGCCGTCCCCGAGCTGCAACAGGCCTGCGACTCGCCCGACGTACTGATACGCGACACCATGAAATATGCCCAGATGCTCGAAGGCAACGTCCGGGGGACAGGCGTACACGCCTGCGGTGTCATCATCGGGCGCGACGACATCACCGACTGGGTACCCGTCAGTACGGCCGACGACAAAGAGACCGGCGAGAAGATGCTCGTTACCCAGTACGAAGGCTCGGTCATCGAAGACACCGGGCTGATCAAGATGGACTTCTTAGGATTAAAAACCCTGTCGATCATCAAAGAGGCCCTCGAAAACATCCGCCAAACCACCGGAGAAGAGATAGACATCGACAACATCTCCATCCAGGACCCGAAAACCTACCAGCTATACAGCGAAGGACGCACCACCGGGACCTTCCAGTTTGAATCGGCCGGGATGCAGAAATACCTGCGCGAGCTGCAACCCTCCACCTTCGAAGACCTCATTGCCATGAACGCCCTCTACCGTCCGGGCCCCATGGCCTACATCCCCCAGTTCATTGCCCGCAAACACGGCCGGGAACCCATCACCTACGACATCCCCGAGATGGAGACATACCTCAAAGACACCTACGGCATTACCGTATACCAAGAACAGGTCATGTTGCTCTCGCGGTTGCTGGGAGGCTTTACCCGGGGCGAATCAGATGCCCTGCGCAAGGCCATGGGGAAAAAGATACGGGCCAAACTGGACGAAATGAAACCCAAATTCATCAACGGAGCCATCGAAAAAGGGCATAAAAAAGAGACCCTCGAAAAGATATGGTCCGACTGGGAAGACTTTGCCAAATACGCCTTCAACAAATCGCACGCCACCTGCTACTCCTGGGTAGCCTACCAGACGGCCTATCTCAAAGCCAACTACCCCTCCGAATACATGGCCGCGGTATTGAGCCGGAACATCTCCAACATCACCGAAATCACCAAATTCATGGACGAATGTAAAGCCATGAAGATTCAGGTACTGGGTCCCGACATCAACGAAAGCCACCTGAAATTCTCCGTCAACAAAAACAAAGACATCCGTTTCGGGTTAGGTGCCATCAAAGGAGTAGGCGAGGCCGCCGTACAGAGCATCATCCAAGAGCGTCAGAACCACGGCCCGTACAAGGACATATTCGACTTCGTAGAGCGGGTAAACCTGTCGGCCTGCAACAAGAAAAACATCGAGTCGCTGGCCATTGCCGGAGCCTTCGACGTTTTCGGCAACATACGGCGCGAGCAGTTCTTTGCCGAGAACAGCAAAGGAGAATCCTTCCTGGACATCCTGGTGCGGTACGGCAACAAACACCAATTGGACAAAGCCGCCCAGACCAACTCCCTCTTCGGCGACAGCGTCGAAATAGCCATCGCCAAGCCCGAAATACCCTCGGCCCCCAACTGGACAGACCTCGAACGCCTGGACAAAGAACGAGAAGTAGTAGGCATCTACCTCTCGGCACACCCCCTGGACGAATACGCCATCGCCCTGGAATACGGCTGCAACACCCGCATGACCGAAATGAACGACAAAACCTCGCTGATAGGACGGGACATCGTCATCGGCGGCATCGTAACCGGCTTCCGCGAAGGGATGGGTAAAAACGGGCGGCCTTACGGATTCCTGAAAATGGAAGACTACTCCGGTACAGCCGAAATCGCCCTCTTCGGCGAAGACTTTATCAACTACCGCAAATACGGATACAACGGGATGTACCTCCTTATCAAAGGAAAGTTCCAGCCCCGGCGGTTCAACGAAAAAGAGTTCGACTTTAAGATAACCTCCATCGATATGCTCCCCGACGTCAAAGACAAGCTCATCGACAACATCACCATCTCGCTGCCCCTGTCCAACATACACGCCGGGACCATCGACTCCCTGCAAACCTTCCTGACCCATCGGGAAACATCCAAGACAAAACTCTACTTTGAAGTTTACGACGATCAGGAAAAATTCAAGGTCAATCTCTTTTCCCGGCCTTACCGCATAGACGTAGGAAAAGAGCTGATCGAGTACCTCAAAGAAAACGACGATCTCGACTTTAAAATAAACACCCAATATAATTGACCATAAATACGAAATTACTACCTTTGTCTCAACAAATTTTAAAACTTAATTCTCATGGCATTAGAAATTACCGACAAAAACGCGCCAGAATTAATCGCGTCAGGAAAACCGGTTGTTATTGATTTATGGGCTCCGTGGTGCGGCCCGTGCAGAATGATCGCACCCCTTATTGAAGAACTCGCCGCCGAGTACGAAGGACGCGTAATCATTGGCAAATACAATGTCGATGAAGAAGCAGACCTGAGTACCGAATACAGCGTACGCAACATCCCCACCATCCTCTTCTTCAAAAATGGCAAACTGGTGGACAAACAAGTCGGGGCATCCCCCAAAACAACCTTGGAAGATAGAGTAAAAGCATTACTATAAAAACAGACATACCATGAACAAATATTTCTTTTCCATCTACAAAAACCACTATTGCGATTTCAAAGGAAGAGCCAGACGTAAAGAGTACTGGATGTTTACCTTGTGGATTATCATCGTGGCCATCATCGCCGCCATCATAGATGTGGCCTTAGGTTTTCCCGAAGGAGGGCCTTTTGTACTGATTCTGTCTCTGGTTTCGATTTTGCCCAGTTTAGGACTGACCGTTCGCCGTTTACACGACATAAACTATTCCGGATGGTGGTATTTCATCAACTTCATCCCCCTTATCGGCGGTCTTATCCTACTCTTTCTGACCATCAAGAAAGGAGACAAAGGCCCCAATCAATATGGGCCGGACCCCAAAGCCGACGAAACCGTTCCACAAGCAGAATAAGAAATAAGAAAAAAACATAAAAAAGCGGTTACCCTTCAAGGATAACCGCTTTTTTTCGCCCAATACAGCTATCACCAACATCCCGGCCTCCCCATAAATTCCTTCTCACCTCCCAAAGCACATCCCCTACCACCAGAAAGAGCCAGACAAGAATACCTGTTACATGAAACCCTCCTGGAAAAATCGAGTCCAAAAGCAAGCGGTCAAAAACAACACACAAAAGAAACAGCCACAATCATAGAAAAAGAAAAAAATCTCATCTTTTTTTATTTTCTTTGTAACAAATCATAATATTTACTTGTCTATTTTAATGAACGCACACTCAACATATAGCAAAAAGAGAGAACAGAGGCAAATAAAAACGACGTCCTCAAAGCTCACTATACCAAAAAGAAACCTATTTATTCCATAAAAGCAAACGATAAACGTAGTATAAACACTAGATGAAACAACCATGACAAAGAAACTTATATCAACCATCTTCATGTTGCTCTCCATCCAAATGTCGTGGGCAGACGACGCCAAACAAATATTTGCAGAATTTAAAGATGCCAAAAACGCCGAATACGTATCCATCCCCCGCCAATCGATAGAAGAGCTGAATGCCGATGTATTCAACAACCAAACCCTGGCCGAAAAAACCAATTCGATAAACACTCTTAACTTGGAGGATTGTAGCAATAAAATAAAAAAACGCTTCATAAAACGCATCGACAAACTAACTCCCGACACATATGAGGCACTGATGCTCATTCAGAAAGAAAACAACAAGAGGAAGTTATTGATTCGAAAGGAAGGAACATCCATAAAAGAAGTACTCTTTATATTTAATCATATACTCATACAATATACCGGAGATTTCGAAGAAAGCGACATCATACCATTGACACAGGAAGAAACGATAAAGAAATATGATTGAGGCAGACGAATTCAGAGAAAAATTCCTGCCTTTACATCCCTGCCTGTACCGAACGGCCTACGTCCTGTTGGGCAATGCGCAAGACGCAGAAGACATGGTGCAGGAAGCCTATTTGAAATTGTGGAACAAGCGAAACGAACTTGAAATCAGGGCAAGCAACAAGGCCTACTGCATCACGCTGGTGCGTAACCTCTGCTTTAACCTGATGCAGACCCGGCAATACCAGTCGGAGGAGTCCTTACCCGAATACTTCGATCCCTGTTCAGACGAAAACATCGAACAGAAGGCCGAAGCATCTGACGAAGAGGCCCTCCTGAAACAACTGATAGACCATCTGCCAACCTTGCAAAAAGAGGTACTCTGGCTACGCGACATCAACGGATGTTCGTTCGAAGAAATAGAACAAGCCACCGGATTGACACCGGTCAATATTCGAGTCATCCTGTCGAGGACACGTAAAAAAATAAGAGAAAGATTCAATGACATAACCCAAACAGATAATGGAAATAAAACAGATCGTTGAGCTATTAGACAAATATTACGGCGGAAAGACAACCCTTGAAGAAGAAAGAGAATTAAAACATTTTTTTCAACAAGACAATGTCCCTTCCGAATTGCAGGCCGACAGAAAACTCTTTCTGCTCTATACCGGACTGGCTCAGCAGCCGATCTCCCTACCTCCGGAATTAGAGAAACGGCTGTCTGCCAACATCGACCAGTGGGAAAAAGAAAATCAACCCACACGCCGTCGGCTGCTACCTCCATCCATAAAACGCTGGAGCATCGGCATTGCAGCATGCTTACTGATAGGAATAGGCATAGGTTACTACCAGCACAAAATAGAACTGGAACCGACCGATACCTTCGACGATCCGGCTTTGGCCTATCAGGAAACACAACGTACCCTGCAACACTTTGCTATTGCCTTCCAAAAAGGAGAGGAACAGGTGGTCAAGGTCGAAGAAACGGTACACAAGGTACAACAAGCGTTAGAAAATATTACCACCCTGTCCAATAAAAAACAACAAAAATAAAAAATATGAAAAGACTTCTATTAACTCTGATAACAGCTCTGCTGATGAGCAGCACCACGTGGGCACAAGAAGAGATATTCAAAAAATTTGCCGACCACGAAGGGGTAACTACTATTTACATATCCAAGAAAATGCTCAATATGATAACCGATTACAGTAAAAGTTTAGGTTTCTTCGGTAACGGCAACATCTATATCAACAACATCGATATCAATAACCTTATAGAGAAGATTAATGGTATGCAAAGCTTATCATGTACAAATAAAAACGTCATAGACGAGATACGCAAAACAACCGCAGATTACTTCAAGAAAGACGACAAGTATGAGCTCCTGACGAGTATCAAAGAAAACAACGAACAAATCTCCGTCTATATGAAAGAAGAAAAAAAAGAAACCCTATATATCTTTCTGTCCGACAAACCTGATGAATTTACCTTTGTCCTGCTCAAAGGCAAAATTACACGGGAAGAGTTGCAAAACTCCCTTGAACATTGATCTATTTCCCATAAAAATCCCCCAACAGAAATAAGTCATATAGAACAACGGAGTCAGTAAAGGCAATATTTTATCCTTTACTGACTCCGTTCTAATTTATATCCACGACATCATAGGAGATATTCCATTTTAAATTTCCCGCTTGTGGGGAGAGGGGTGGTCCTGCCACTGGGCTCAGGCCGTTCCCCGACCTTTTTTCCGATCTCCTATCCCTGGTTCGGTAAGCAGGGGCGGACGGTCCGCCAACCTTTGGAATATAACAACAACGCCCGCAAGGGCTTCTCCTTGCGGGCGTCTGAGGGTGGCGGCTTCCTACTCTCCCATCATTATAGTACCATCGGCGCAACCGGGCTTAACTGCTCTGTTCGGTATGGGTAGAGGTGGGGC
>DVNA01000185.1 GCA_018714665.1 Candidatus Gallibacteroides avistercoris
TCAGCGAATTATCGGGGCGGATATAACCATGGCTTTCGACGAATGTCCGCCGGGAACGGCCGAATACGACTACGCCCGGAAATCACTCGATTTAACCCTACGCTGGTTAGACAGAGGGTGGAATCATTTTAACGAAACCGAAGAGAAATATGGTTACCGGCAGAGTTTTTTCCCCATCGTTCAAGGATGTGTCTATCCCGACCTAAGACGTAAAGCGGCTGAATACGTGGCAGAAAAAGGTGCGGATGGAAATGCCATCGGAGGGCTGGCCGTAGGTGAGCCGACCGATAAGATGTACGAGATGATAGAAATTGTCAATGAAATATTGCCGACCGACAAACCCCGTTACCTGATGGGAGTAGGTACTCCGGCCAACATACTGGAAGCTATTGAACGGGGCGTGGATATGTTCGACTGCGTAATGCCCACCCGCAACGGACGCAACGGGATGTTATTCACCAAAAACGGTATTATGAATATGCGCAACAAGAAATGGGCAACGGATTTCTCTCCCATCGAAGAGGATGGCGCATCGTACGTGGACACGGCCTATTCGCGTGCATACCTGCGCCACTTGTTTATCAGCCAGGAGCTGTTGGCCTTGCAGATCGCTTCCATCCACAACCTGGCATTTTACCTGTGGCTGGTCAAAGAGGCCCGTAAACAGATCCTGGAAGGAAATTTCATTCCATGGAAAAAAAGTATGATCAAGCGAGTAACACAACGGTTATAATGATCAGAATATTATGATATTAAAACGGTTAGACACATACATTATCAAGAAATTCTTAGGCACCTATCTGTTTACCATCGTGCTGATTATTTCTATTGCCGTAGTGTTCGACATCAATGAAAAACTGGATAAGTTTTTAAGCAAGGATGCCCCGTTAAAAGCCATTGTATTCGACTATTATCTCAACTTCATCCCCTATTTTGTCAACCTGTTCAGCCAGTTGTTTACGTTTATCGCCGTTATCTTCTTTACCTCCAAACTGGCCGACAACTCCGAAATTATTGCCATGATGTCGAGCCGGGTAAGTTTCAACCGGCTGATGCGTCCCTATATGATTTCGGCTGCTATTATCGCGGCAGGGACGTTTCTGTTGAACAGTTACGTGATCCCGCCAGCCAATGTAACGCGCATCAATTTCGAGGATAAATATGTAAAGCCCCGAAAAACGGACTATGGAAGCAACATCCAGATTCAGGTGGAACCGGGTGTGGTGGCATACATCAACCGGTATGACAATACGAACAAAACGGGATACCGTTTTTCGCTTGAACGATACGAGGGTAAAACGCTAAGGTCACGCCTGACGGCCCAGACGGTACGTTATGTTTCGGACTATACCTGGAAAATACGGGACTATACCATCCGAAATTTCGACGGAATGCACGAAACGTTTTTCAAAGGAGCGGAAAAAGATTCTATTATTCCGTTTCAACCCTCCGATTTCCTGATCTCCCGTTACGACAGCGAGCAGATGACAACCCCCAAATTAAAGGAATACATCGACCGGCAGAAAAAAAGAGGGGTAGCCAACATTACCCAGTTCGAGGTGGAATATTACCAACGCTATGCCATGATTGCCGCATCGTTTATCCTAACCAGTATCGGGTTGTCGTTAGCCTCCAAAAAGGTAAAAGGCGGTATGGGGCTGCATTTAGGATTGGGGCTGCTGTTCAGCTTTTCATACATCTTTTTTATGAAAGTATCGGCCACGTTTGCCATCAGCGGACAGGCCTCGCCGTTGGTTGCCGTCTGGATACCCAACATCTTGTACGCCATCATTGCGGTGATTTTATATAAACGAGCCCCTAAATAAACATTACAGTATATAGGAGTTATTTTTTCTTGTCTATAATTAAACCAAACCTCCACTTCTTCGTCTTATTAAAAATAGAAGCAAAATAGCTATCTTTGCCCAGAGATACAAACACAAAAAAATCATGAAGAAAATAGTTGCGATTTGTGCCTTATTCATAAACGCCGGTTTATTGTCTGCACAAACTTCTCCAATCGAAAGGGTTAATCCCATCATCGGGACAAACAGCATGGGACACACCTTTCCGGGAGCCTGCGCCCCACACGGGATTGTACAGTTAAGTCCCGATACCGATACCATTCCGCACAACGTAAACGGAGCTTATCAAAAACGCGTATATGAATATTGTGCCGGATACCAACACAAAGACAGCACGATTGTCGGGTTCAGCCACACCCATTTCAGCGGAACAGGACACTCGGATCTGGGCGATGTTTTAATCATGCCTACCGTCGGCCCGTTGAAACTGAATCCCGGTACCGCCACCCAACCAGATGCCGGCTATCGTTCACGCTTCTCCCACGATACCGAAATAGCCACTCCGGGCTACTACGAAGTCGTACTCGACGACTACGATGTAAAAGCCCGCTTGACAGCCACCGAACGAGTCGGGATACACCAATATACCTATCCGAAAGGTGCCGACGGACACATCATCCTGGATTTGATACACGGTATTTACAACTACGATGGAAAGGTGTTATGGGCTGCCATTCGGGTGGAAAACGACACGTTGATAACCGGATACCGCATCACAAACGGATGGGCACGTACCAACCATACCTATTTTGCCATCTCCCTCTCCAAACCGATAAAAAATTACGGATGTGTGGAACGCGCCCGAACACTCTACCGCGGGGGCTGGGGAAAATTCAATATGCAGCGTAATTTCCCCGACATGGCGGGACGCAAACTGGTCGCCTATTTCGATTTCGACTTTTCACAAGACCCGACGCTGGAACTGAAAGTGGCCTTGTCTGCCGTCAGCACCGAAGGAGCTATTAAAAACCTGAACGCCGAAGCAACCGGAAAATCGTTCGACCAACTGTTGGCGGAAACCCAACAAAAGTGGAGCAAGGAGTTAAACGTCATCGAAGCTACCGGAAACGACGATCAACTGGCCATGCTCTACACCTCGCTTTACCACACCCACATCAATCCGTCAGTCTACATGGATGTGGACGGTCAATACAGAGGACTGGACCAGAACATACATCAGGCCAAGGACTTTACTAACTATACCGTATTCTCGCTGTGGGATACCTACCGGGCCCTGCATCCGTGGTTCAACATTGTCAGCCGCCAACGTAACAACGACATGGTAAAATCGATGTTGGCTCACTACTCCCAAAGCGTAATGAAAGCGTTGCCTGTATGGTCGCACATGGCAAACGAGAACTGGTGCATGATCGGGTATCACGCCGTATCGGTATTGTCGGACGCCATGGCAAAGGGACAGAAATTCGATTATGACCTTGCCTTGGAAGCCATGGTAAACAGCTCGACCATCCCATACTATGACAATACCGGAGAGTACATGAAATACGGATATGTCCCGTTCGATTCTAACCGGAACGGCGCATCGCTTACGCTCGAATATGCTTACGACGACTGGACGATATATAATGCTGCCAAACGTATGGGACGCGAAGATATCGCCCAACAATATGAAAAAAGAGCGCTCAATTACCGGAACCTGTTCGATCCGTCGTTGGGCTTTGCCCGTCCCCGATATGCGGATGGACGCTGGAAAGAAAATTTCAGCCTGCTGAAAACCGACAACGAAGGCTTTATCGAAGGAAACTCCTGGAACTATTCGTTCCACGTACCGCAAGACGTTTGTGGGCTGATCGATGCCATGGGGGGAGACAAACGGTTTATCGAAAAACTGGACTCGTTGTTTACCATGCACCTGCCGGATGAATTCTTTGCCCATACCGAAGATGTTACCCGTGAAGGACTTTTAGGAAACTATGTCCATGGGAATGAACCCAGCCACCACATCATCTATCTTTACAACTGGACATCCCAACCATGGAAAGCCCAATACTGGGTGCGCGAGGTAATGAACCGGATGTACAAGAACAACATCGACGGTTTGTGCGGCAACGACGACTGCGGCCAAATGTCGGCCTGGTACCTGTTCTCGGCCATGGGGTTCTATCCCGTATGTCCGGGGACCGACCAGTACGTTCTGGGAGCTCCCTACCTGCCCTACATGAAAGTGAATCTGGAAAACGGAAAATCCATCGTCATAAAAGCAGACAAGGTGAGCGACAAGAACCGGTATGTTAAATCGGTAAAAATCAATGGAGAGCCTTACAAAAAGGCATATATTACTCACGATATGTTGATGAACGGATGTGAAATTGAGTTTGAAATGAGCTCAAAGCCCAATAAAAAACGTCTCTTTACAGGAGAAAATATACCTTATTCATTAACTATGAATTAATCACTTTTAATTTAATTGATACAAGATGAAAAAAACACTTATCCTTTTAACCGTTGCATTATTCACGGTATCGGCATTTTCCCAGAGAGGAAACCGTAAAGAATTAGCCAAATGGAAAGATTACAACGTGGGAAAAATTGTATTCAAGGATGCTTCTCCCGAGACCAAAGGAGCACAAATTTACCACGCGATTATTCCCGATCCCGACGCTTATATCTCGGAACAGGCTCGCCGGGTATTGAACACCCTCTATTTCTCACCCGAAGATAGTATTCCGGGAATAAAACAATTAAATTACACTATTAAAGACTACAACGGAATTTCTGCCAAGGGAGGTCAACCCCCTGTTGTCGGCATCGAATACAGTACCCGGTGGATTGAACGCAGCTTTGCCGATGGCGACACGGCCAAACTCCATTTTGAAACCAAGGGTGTACTGTTCCATGAACTGACCCATGCTTATCAACTGGAACCGCAAGGTATCGGTAACTACGGCAACAACA
>DVNA01000186.1 GCA_018714665.1 Candidatus Gallibacteroides avistercoris
GATCATATTCCCGATCCTTATTATGGAGGCAGTTCCGGTTTTGAACAGGTATTGGATATTTTGGAGGATGCCTGTGCCGGTTTGGCCGATTTTCTTAAAAAAAAGTACCGGAGATAATTCTGTTGTCCTACTTCTTTGTGGAGAAAGAAGAGAATGCCGGTGGAGAATTTGAATAGCATATCGTCTTTTAAGTTTTTGAGTCATTTTTTTGTTATGTTTTAATATTTGGTTTTCTTTGTTCCGGAGAAGATTTTTGATTTATCCGTTGAACACACGTATTACAGAATAACTAACACAATTGACAATGGAAAACAGGCGAGCATTTATTCAAAAGGTGGCGGTTGCTACGGTAGCGGCTACCCTTCCTGTGCCGGCGGTTTTTGCGGCAGAGCAGGAGAAGAGAAGGATAGGTAAAAAAATTAAGTTGGAAAAAGGCTATACCATCCTTTTTCAAGGAGACTCGGTTACAGATTGCGGACGAAGCCGTGATGCCGATGCCGATTTGATGTCCAAGATAGGTCCCGGTTATCCCAGGTGGGTGGTTACCCGTCTGGCGACGGAGTATCCCGATTATCACTTTACCTTTGTAAACCGAGGGATCAGCGGAAATAAAGTATATCAATTACAAGATCGCTGGAAAGAGGATTGCCTGGATATAAAACCCGATGTGCTGAGTATATTGATCGGTGTAAACGATTATTGGCATACGTTGAGCTCGGGGTATAAAGGGACCCCCGAAACCTATGAAACCTCGTATCGGGAGTTGTTGACAGAGACGAAAAAGAGACTCCCCAAGGTAAAACTCATTATTTGCGAACCGTTCGGATTGGTCGGTGTAGGAGCCGTTACCGAACAGTGGCGAACCGCTTTGCCCAAGTATCAGGCAATTGCTCAGAAACTGGCCAAAGAGTTTGGCGCAACCTTTATCCCGATGCAGTCTATTTTTAATGAGGCTGAGAAAGAGGGTCTTAAATATGGTATCCCCTCGAATTTCTGGACAGACGATGGCGTTCATCCCTCATCCGCAGGACATATCCTGATGGCTAATGCCATTTTGGAGGTTTTTAAATAAACTTCGTAGAGAGATAAAAAGAAAACGGCCGTTTCTCATGTATTTGGAACGGCCGTTTTTTTATACCACATAACTGTTTTGCGGTCAACAGGAATAATCTATTTTTTGATTAATAAAAGGGCTATTGATAAAAATAAGGCAAGGGGTCTTTTTTGCCAAAGCAATTTATAAAAAATCATTTCCTGTCGTTATTTGTTACAAAAATAGTACTATTCCGGAATTCTGTTGTTGACGATTTAGGGAAAAAACAGGTCTAAATCAGCAATTGGAAAGATTTTTTTGTCGATTTCTCCACGAGGTAACCGTTTCTCCGGTATATTTTTTGAACTGTCGGCACAAAATCGATTTGTCGCCGAAACCTACCATCTCTGAAATCTCGGAGATATTTTTCGACGGTTCCCGGGTTAGTATATCGATGGTCTCTTCTATCCGCATCTGGTTGATCCACGAGTTGAAGTTACAGCCATATACAGAGTTGATATGAAAGGATAGTACTTTCCGGTTTACGTTCAGTTGTGATGCTACGTCCTCTATGGTAATTCCTTGTATGAGATAAGGTTTTTCGGAAAGTTTCCATTGGTGGATTTTTTCTTCTAATAGATTATCGTCCGTTTTTTCTGTCTTCTCCGGCGTGTTGTTGTTTTCGGTGGCGTGGTAGATAAGGGCGTCGAACAGCTGGTAATTGATATATTGTATGGCAAATGCTACATAAAAACCGCCGAGGATGAATGTGATGCAGGCGGCATAAAACCGAGAGGGGACGGTATATATGACCAGGTTTAGAATACTGATGATAATAGCCAGTGTGAATGAGATGCTGGCCCATCGTAGCTGGACCTGTTCGGTGTTGGAGAAGTAATTCTCGATTTTTTCACAGAACCGTTTTTTTTCCCGTGCGAAAACAATGGAGAACCGGAAGAGCAGTCCAAAATAAAATACCACGAAGAAAAATCGGATGAGAGTTGTAGGATGAGCAATGTTTTGTTGTAATTCAGTAAAACTCCCCAAACGAGGGTTTCCGGCCGTCCGTACCGATATAATATAGGCCAGGCAAATAATAAGTAACGGGATAAGAGCCCGGAAGGCTTTCCGGTATATGGCGTGTTTGGATCGGAACAGAGCGATAATGGTATAGGTGAAAAGCAAAACCTGAACCGAAGATATGAATGTAATGGAAAACGGGAATATTTCGATGGTCGGATCGTAATAGTCGATGACTTCATTGTGAAAGATTAATGAATATCCTGCTGCCCCGATAAAATATAGAGCAATCAACCACTTCTTGGCCAGTTGATACTGGCTGTTGTAAACCTTGCTCCCGGGACGAATACATAGCAGTACCATGCCCATGGTGAGGCAGACAGTTATACAGAAGATGCTTGCGATGATGTATATGAGTTTTTCCATATAGTTTTGTCCCGAGGTAAATTCGGACAGGCAAATGTATGAAAAATATTTAGATTTTGATTATCGCTGTCACTTTGGATGCTGAGAGTGTTGTGTGGTGGTCCGTTGGGATTTGTGGCGTAAAATAGTTACCTTTGCACAGGTTAAAATCAAGTAAGAAAATAGATATGGCAGATTTGAATTTTGCAGGAGCTCACGGCTGGGTACAGGCGGTGGTGCAAGATGTCCGAACAAATAAGATATTGAGAATCGGATATATCGATAAAGCGGCGTATGACTGGATGCAGGAGAAAAAACAGGTGATGCTTTTGGATGTGCATACCCGGCAGCTGGTTCCGGTCGTGGGGGGTGAGTACGAGAAACCTCTTGCGGTAGAGGCTCTTGTTGTGAACGAATCCGGTGATGCGGTGGTGATAAAGGCGTTGCCCGACGGATCGACAACCGGTGCGGATACATTTTTAGGCGACAAGAATGCTGTCGATTTGAGTTTTCTTTCCTATTTGCAGGACTTTATCGAGAAACGTCGCCGGGAGATGCCGGAAGGTTCCTATACCACCAAACTTTTTACCAAAGGTATCAACAAGATTACCCAGAAGGTGGGGGAAGAGGCCGTAGAGACCATCATCGAGGCGACTAATGGCACCAAAGACCAGTTTATTTACGAAGCATCCGATTTGATTTATCACCTGATTGTACTGCTTACCCAGATGGGAGTTCGTATCGAAGATTTGGCTCGGGAGTTGAAAGCTCGCCATAAAGAATAGAAAAAGTTAATTACCATAAACAAAAAAGACGAGCGTATTTTACGACTCGTCTTTTTCGTACCCGGAGCGGGACTTGAACCCGCACAACCGCAATGGTCACAAGATTTTAAGTCTTGCGTGTCTACCATTCCACCATCCGGGCGGCCTTGGAGCGAAAGACGGGACTCGAACCCGCGACCCTAACCTTGGCAAGGTTATGCTCTACCAACTGAGCTACTTTCGCAAACGCGACTGCAAATATAGTGCCTGTTTTTTGTTTATGCAAAAAATGTAGCGGTTTTTATGTAAATCTTCTTGCATTGTATGGGCTGTTTAGCCGTGTCCCAACAATTTTTGTATGCTGTTTTCTGCCTGTTCGAAGTTGAATCCGTCCACGATGTGTTGCATCAGGATTTGTATCTTGTCGTTGCAGAGGTTCCCTATACTGCCTTCGTGGGTGTGGTGTACCGTAGTCGGCGGATTGAACCGGCCCGATTCTATCTCCAACCCTACCTGTTTGTAGGCATCGCGGAAGGGTGTTCCGGCGAGGGTGCGGCGATTTACCTCCTCTACACTGAACATCAGGCGGTATCTTTCGTCGTTGAGGATGTGTTCGTTTACTGTCATGTGGGTCATCATCATCGATACCATGTGCAGGCAATCAGCCAGTTCGTCGAACGAGGGGAGGAATACCTCTTTGATGATTTGCAAATCGCGGAAATACCCCGATGGCAGATTGTTGGTTATCATCATGATCTGCTGAGGCAACGATTGCAGTTTGTTGCATTTGGCACGTGTAATTTCGAATACGTCGGGATTCTTCTTGTGGGGCATGATACTTGATCCGGTAGTGAAGGCATCGGGTAGTTTGATGAATCCGAAATTTTGCGAATTGAACAGACAGGCGTCGAATGCCAGCTTGGAGAGCGTGCCGGCAATGGAGGACAAGGCCATCGACACGATACGTTCCATCTTGCCGCGTCCCATTTGGGCGTAGACCACGTTGTAATCCATCGAGTCGAATCCCAGGAGCTCGGTGGTAAGAGTTCGGTTCAACGGGAAAGAGGAGCCATATCCGGCAGCCGATCCCAAGGGATTGCGGTTACAGATTTTGTAGGCCGCCTGCAAGAGTAGCAGGTCGTCGGTCAAACTTTCGGCATAGGCCCCGAACCACAGTCCGAACGATGAGGGCATGGCTACTTGCAGGTGTGTGTAGCCCGGCATCAGGACGTGCTTGTATTTTTCGCTTTGGTCAATCAGTATGTTGAATAGCGTATGGCACTGTTCTGTGATGGCCTGGATCTGGGATCGGGTGAAGAGTTTGAGATCAACCAGTACCTGGTCGTTGCGGGAGCGTCCGCTGTGGATTTTTTTACCGATGTCTCCCAGTTTGCGTGTCAGCATCAGCTCTACCTGGGAGTGTACGTCCTCGACCCCTTCTTCTATGACAAATTCGCCTTTTCGGGCAATGTCATAAATTTGGCGGAGTTCGTTTAACAGCAAGGAGAGCTCATCGGCCGTCAGCAGCCCGATGGTTTCGAGCATTGTGATGTGAGCCATGGAGCCCAGCACGTCGTAGGGGGCTAGATAGAGGTCCATCTCACGGTCTTTCCCTACCGTGAATTTTTCGATGTCTTGATTTACCTGTACGTTTTTTTCCCAAAGTTTTTGAGCCATATTGTATAAATTGATTTGCGGTATTAATAGGTGATGGCGGCCAACACGTCGGCCAGTTTGTTCAGCCCCTCTTGCAAGGGTTTTGACACCATCCCCTTGATGAAGGGGTTCAGATCGGCCTTGACGGTCAGTTTCATTTTTGATTCCTGTTCGCCGTTGGGCAGGAGTTGTATCCAGAAGAAACAGTCAACGGGCGATTTCTCGGTCCCGAATTTGATGGTTTTGTTCTCTTCCCGATCTACAATCCGGAAGGAAACGGTTCCTATCGGTTGTACCGAAAAACTACAAGAGTCGGTGTCATAGGCCAAATCCTTGATCTTGTCCTGGGGCAGGTTTCCGGCAATACGTTCCAGGTTATTTAAATCGGAGAGAGTCGCGTATATCCTCCCGATGTTTGCCGGGATAGTTTTTATCTCGCTTTCAAATGTTGTCATACGGGCCTATTTGTTGGGATTCCACGAAGCGGGGTCTTTTCTCCACTCTTGCAGGGTTGCCATATCGGCATCGGTAATGTAATGGGTACTGAGAGCTTCTGTCAAGACGGCGTTGTAGTTGCTTAATGTGATGAGCTTGACGTTGGCTTCTTTGAATTTTTCTATGGCGATGGGGAATCCGTAGGTAAAGATAGCAGCCATACCGATTACTTCGCAACCGTTTTTACGGATGGCTTCTACTGCCTTCAAACTGCTGCCACCGGTGGAGATAAGGTCTTCGATAACCACCACGCGTTGTCCGGGACGAAGGTTCCCTTCGATGAGGTTTTCCAATCCGTGGTCCTTGGGGGCTGAACGTACATAAACGAACGGAAGTCCCAGCTCTTCTGCCACCATGGCTCCTTGTGCAATGGCTCCGGTGGCGACGCCGGCAATGGCATCGGCCTCTTCAAAATTTTCCAAGACGATGCGGCTGAGCTCTACTTTTATCAGGTTGCGGATGGCCGGGAAGGAGAGTGTTTTGCGGTTGTCGCAATAGATGGGAGATTTCCATCCCGATGCCCACGTGAAAGCGTTGGCCGGCTGTAATTTTAC
>DVNA01000187.1 GCA_018714665.1 Candidatus Gallibacteroides avistercoris
TTTCTCCGGCTTTGGAATTGTTGTCAGTCCGTAAAATGAGGAATGCTCGATCCTTGAACGAGAAACAGTACATATATTCGATTGAAATGTTTTCTTGGGAGAAACATTTTAGTTGATTGGCAAATGTCCCGGCCAATGGGTTGCATGAAATGGCTATTACATCGCTGAGATGGGCACTGATGTGGTTTTCTTTTAAAAGAGAATAGGCTGTTGAGGTATCGGATGTAATCAGTCGCAATATACCGTATTCAGAGGTATCGGCAACAGAAGCGGCGATAATCCGTATTTCAGCTTTACCCAAAATATCCAGAATTTCATTCAATCGTCCGGACTTATTTTCTAAAAAAACGGATAATTGTTTTATGTTCATAATAATAGAGGGGTTAAAGAGTTATTGTAGTTATTTGTTGTCCCGCAAATCTTTGACTCTGACGGCTTTTCCATCGGTTTGAGGGAGACTGCCTTTATCTACCAGTTTTACTTTCGGGGTCAGCAATATTTCATCTTTGAGTTGGCGGGTAATTTCTTTGGTCAACGATTGCAGTTTGCTAAAATCATCTGTAAACAGATCATTCAGTTCTACTTCGACAGACATTTCATCGTTGTTGTTTTTAGTTTCAATTGTGATAAGGTAGTTTGTTCCCAGTTCTTTGAATTGCATTAGTATTTTTTCTACCTGCATCGGGAAGATGTTTACTCCTTTTACAATGAACATGTCATCACTACGTCCTTTGATGCGGTCTAGGCGACGGTGTGTTCGTCCACAGGGACATTCACCGGGGAGAATCCTTGTGAGGTCTCTACTCCGATAACGGAGCAGAGGCATTGCTTCGCGGTCAAGGGTGGTCAATACCAATTCTCCGATTTCACCGTCAGGTACCGGTTCAAGGGTTTCAGGATCAATGATTTCTACAATGAAACAATCTTCCCAAATATGCAGACCGTTTTGGTAGGTACATTCAAAAGCAACTCCGGGACCGCTCATTTCAGACATTCCAAAGCTGTTGTATGCTTTCACGCCCAATAGTTCTTCTATCCTTTTCCGCTGTTCGTCCGTATGAGGTTCTGCTCCGATAACCAATGTTTTGAGTTTGGTATCTCGTCGAGGATCGACTCCCAACTCTTGCATAACTTCATACAATCGGGAGGCATAACTGGGAATGGCGTGTACGGTAGTTGTACCGAAATCACGGATAAATTTAATCTGGCGTAACGTGTTTCCGGCAGCTGCCGGAACAGTCAAGGCCCCCAGTCGTTCAGCTCCGTATTGAAAGCCTAACCCTCCGGTAAACATACCATATCCGGAAGAGTTCTGGAAGACATCCGTATCGCGTACTCCCACCATATACAGACAACGGGCAACCCTATTGGCCCATTGATCGAGATCGTGCTGTGTGTGGCATATTACGGTCGGGTTTCCGGTGGTCCCGCTCGATGAGTGGAGGCGTACCACTTTTTTCATATCACACGCAATCAAGCCGAAAGGATAGTTGTTCCTTAAATCTTCTTTGGTGGTGAATGGTATTTTTTTTAAATCTTCCAAAGTGTGGATAGCATCGGATGAGGTGATACCGTTTTCTCCCAATACTCTTTGGTAAAAAGGGGTGTGCAAAGCTGTGTCTATGCTTTTCTTTAACCGTTCTACTTGCAGAATTTCCAATTCTGTTCGGTTCATCGTTTCTATTTCTGGATTGAAATACATATTTAGTTTTATATTTATGATGTAATTTGTTCCTAAAATGGTTATTGATGGGTGTACATATACCGTTTTATGCTGCGTTTGGGGGTCTTTTCAAACTCTTCGGAACGTAGTATAATTTGGGTTATTTGACTGTATGCGGGTAATTCTTTATTGAGATTGATTCGATTCTCTTCCATCAGTGAGTCTATCTCTTTGGATGTGTAGCCTGATTTTTCGGCATTTTCGAAATCTGGGTATACCAACGCTACCAGCTTGCCGTTTTCGTCTGTTACAATCGATTCGTTTACATACGGCATATTGTTTAGTAAATCTTCTATCTCTTCGGGATAGATGTTTTGACCGGAGGGCCCCAATATCATATTTTTGCATCTTCCTTTTAGAAAAAGAAATCCCTCGGAATCCATCAGAGCCAAATCTCCCGTTTTCATCCAATTATCTTTGAATGAGGTTTGTGTAGCTTCTTCGTTTTTGTAATATCCCATCATTACGTTGTCTCCCTTTACCCATAGTTCGCCGGCTATATTTGCGGCATCAGGCGAATCGATTTGCAATTCCATTCGACTGACAACCCGCCCACAAGAAGCCAACTTGTTTTCTTGCCAAGGAGCATACGAAATCAGGGGGGCACATTCTGTCATTCCGTAACCGATGGTATATGGAAAGTCTATTTTTTTCAAAAACTGTTCTACATCTTTATTTAAAGCAGCTCCACCGATAATCATTTGGTGAAGATTCCCTCCGAACGTTTCTGTCAATCGGCTTTTTATACGGGATAATAATTGGGTATCTACCAGAGGAACCATCATCATCAATTTAATCAGCGGTTTTTCCAGCAACGGGAATACACGAGTTTTGATGATTTTTTCGATGATAAGAGGGACAGCTACAATCATTTTGGGTTTTACCTCGGCAAAGGCATCCATGATGATTTTGGGAGAGGGTACTC
>DVNA01000188.1 GCA_018714665.1 Candidatus Gallibacteroides avistercoris
CATCTCCTGTAAGTAACGAAAGAAAATAGTCATAATGGGAACCATCGTTTGGAATCGGTAAATACTGACAAACTTTTGATATCTCTTTCAACTGATACTCTGTTGGATGGATTGTGGCAAAATAGCAATCGAAATAATCTTTTAGTATATCTGCCAAAGCTAAACTACGGACAAAATGCCCATACCCTATATCAGAACTCGCATCGGCTCTAAAATAAATTTTCTTCATTATCTGCCCTTAACAATTGATATTTCATTTCTGCCAATTTCCAATCAATCTCTGTATCTAAATCTTGAACCTCTAATTCTGAAAGAATAAGTCCTCCTGTATTATTTGTAAGAAAGCTTCTAACGGAATAAAAAGATTGGGCTGTCGAAACATAGAACTGACCTGCATCATGATATATCGGAGGAAGATCTTGAGAACGGGTATTTAAATGTTCCGGCCAAACCATCCCTATTTTACCATCCTCTAAGTTTAACCCTCTTTGTACCGGATAAGAAAAAAGGACTATCGGATAGACAGAATTATATTCTTTATTTATCATCATTTCAAAAGCATCTTTCAAACGATGAGACGTTACAAAAGGAGCCGTAGCATACAAACAACAAACATTATCAAATATTTGTCCGTTTTCTTTATAGATATCTAAAACCTCCTCTATTACATCTGCAGTAGTTGCATAATCGTTCGACATTTCTGCACTACGATAAAACGGAACGGATGCACCATATTGACGCGCAATTGCAGCAATCTCCTCATCATCGGTAGAGACCATTACTTCGTCAAAAAGACCAGAATGCAAGGCCGCCTCGATAGAGTAAGCGATGATGGGTTTCCCCATAAACGGTTTGATATTTTTTCGGGGAATACGTTTACTCCCCCCCCGGGCCGGAATAATGGCTATATTCTTCATTTTTTTTCTTTAAACTGAGCTAATAGAGAATGTCCATACATTTGAGGGCTATTTTTTTTTATCACCAAATTCGGAGAACTTCCAAAAACAAGACTATAAGGAGGTATATCGCAATCTTTTATATATGTATTGCTCGCGATAACACTATGGTGACCAATATGCGAATTCCCCACAATTTTCGAACCGGGCATCATAAAAACCCAATCTTCAAGAACCGGAACATGTCCATTATTATTCCCCAAAGTACAATTTTGTAGAATATAAAAATAATTTCCAATCTTTGTTCCGGGTGCAATAACTATTCCTAATGAATGACCTATTTTAAATATCGGTGGTAACTCGACCGTACAATAAATATCACAAGCATTAAGCATTTTATTCAGTCGAAATATCTTTTCAGCTAACCTCTTATATATCAGAGAAGAATCTTCCTCTTGATTATCAGACAATAGAGATATATATCGTTTATAGATAGTATTACTTAGGAAATACAAAAAAACGGAATGTTGATCTGCATGTAATATATCAAAATAGGTCTGTCCATTTTTTGAATAATAACGGTCAGTACTTACTTCAAAACATTTTTCACACCGTAACAATACGTTATCTATATTTTTCTCTATGATATTCCTTTCCTCTGATGTAATAGGGAAAATAGAATTTAATTGATGTGTCGTTATCGACACAATTTCTTCTTTACTATAAGATAAAATCATAACTTATTCGATTTAATGATTAAAATTAAGTATATCCCCCGAAAACAAATAAATTATCTGGTATAATCTCGATCTTTTATACAAACATTCGATGCAATTGTAACACTGTCTCCCATTATACATCCAATTATCAAAAAATTTATACCCATTCCAACATAATATCCTTATCTCAGAGAGATACTTCTATTTGTTTTCAACCGCTTTAACGTCTTATCGAAAGCAGCTTCCAACAATACTTTATCTTCTTGTCCGAATGTAAAGATATTTGTCAGTTGTTTTTCAACCAATAACAATATTTCAGAGGGGGCAATAGCAAACTTCATTTTATCTTCGAGTTACAAATTCTATTACTTTTTCTATCACATACTGCTGTTCTTCGTCTGTCAAGGTGGGGTACATTGGCAAGCTCAGACAGTGTTCATAATACGCTTCGACAACAGGTAAATCGCCTTTCTTGTTTCCTAACTGCCGGTAATAGGGCATCAGGTGCAAGGGTACGTAATGAACCTGTGCATAAATTTTATTTTCGTGCAGATAGTTGTACAGTCCCAACCGATCGGCTACCTGTATGATATACAAGTGATAGGCATGGTAGATGTTTTCGGCAACATACGGTGTACGGATACCTGAAATAGGAGCAAAAGCTTCGTTATACGTACGGGCAATCTGTTGACGACGATCGAGACCTGCATCAGCCCTACGGAGTTGAGATATTCCAAGCGCCGCCTGGAAATCGGTTATCCGGTAGTTGAATCCCAACTCTTGCATTTCGTAATACCATCCGCCGTGATTTTCTTCCAAACGTCCCGGGTCTTTGGTTATACCGTGTGTACGGTAAAGGCACAAACTGTCGTAAACATCTTTACGGTTGGTCGTTACCATGCCTCCTTCTCCGGTGGCAATGTGTTTTACGGGATGGAACGAAAATACGCTTGCTTCGGCCAACCCGCTTCCGCAATATTGTTTTTTTCCCTTGCTGTCGATAAAATATCCGCCGGGAGCGTGGCAGGCATCTTCCAATATCCACAAGCCGTATTCATCGGCAACGGCCCGGAAGGCTTCGAGATCGACCGGATATCCGGCAAAATCAACCGGGACTATTCCTTTATATGTTCCCTTGGGAGATGCAGCCAGCAACGCTTTCAGTTTCTCGATATCCATCAAATAGGTGTCTTGATCGACATCGCAAAATACCACCTCCCCGCCACAATAACGGATACAGTTGGCACTGGCGGCAAATGTCATCGGGGTAACAATCACTTTATCTCCCGGTTTGACGCCGAAAGCCTTTGCAGCCAAATGCAGACCGGCCGTAGCATTGTTCACCGCAACGGCATACCGGGCCCCTACATAGGAAGCAAACGCCTCTTCAAACTCTTTTATCTTGGGGCCTTGTGTCAGATAGTCCGATTGAAGCGTCGATATTACAGCCTCGATATCTTCGGCTGTAATGTGCTGGCGTCCATAAGGAATTGGTTTTTCTATCATTTTACTACAAAATTAGGATCGCAATATTTGACTATTTTTTCGCGCATCGACTCTACGGTTTCCCACTCGGTATTTTTATCCGAGCTGTAATGGAACCCTTCGGGTACGGGCGTTGCATGATGGTGTTCCAGATAATCGGAACGTTTATGTTTAAACGATACCGACGGAAGGATGGCATAATATTTGCCTAAATCAATCGTATTCATGGAATCGGTTACGGTAATCATCTCTTCGTGGAGTTTTTCTCCCGGACGGATCCCGACAACCACTTGTTTGGCATTCGGAGCAATAGCTTCGGCTACCGTTACAATCTTATAGGAGGGTATTTTCGGTACAAAAATTTCTCCTCCCAGATGATTGCCGATGGCAAACAAAACCAAATCGACTCCGGCTTGGAGCGAAATATTAAACCGGGTCATATCTTTATGGGTAATGGGAATAACTCCTGTTTCGCGTTTACTGATAAAGAACGGGATAACTGACCCGCGGGAACCCATTACATTCCCATAACGGACAACGGAGAAACGGATATCACGTTTACCACTTATATTGTTGGCGGCCACAAAAAGTTTGTCTGAGCACAATTTAGTCGCTCCATAGAGATTGATTGGGGCACAGGCCTTGTCGGTAGAAAGAGCCACCACATGCTTCACTTGGGTCTGCAAAGCGGCATTTATAACATTTTGGGCTCCATGTACATTGGTTTTGATACATTCTTCGGGATTGTACTCTGCGGTATCCACTTGCTTAATGGCAGCAGCATGTATGATGACATCGATATCTTCACACGCCCGTTTCAACCGATCGGCGTCCCGAACATCGCCGATAAAAAAGCGCAACTGGGGATATTGGTCGTGCGGATATTTTTGTTTCAGTTCAAATTGTTTCAGTTCATCTCGTGAATAGATTACGATTCTTTTTACTTCCGGATAACGGTTCAAAATGGTTTCTACGAATTTTTTTCCAAAAGAACCGGTACCTCCGGTAATTAAAACTGACTTGTGATTTAGCATCTTTTTGTATATTTAGTTTGTATTGCTATTTCTCTATTATACGGCGAAAATATTCGATGGTTTTTTCCAATCCTTCGTCCAATGTTACAACTGGTCGCCAACCTCCCAAACGCTCGGAGGCCAACGTAATATCCGGACGGCGTTGCTTGGGATCGTCTGCCGGCAAAGGCAAGAATTGCAATTTCGAACGCGAACCAGTCATATGGAGAATCTTTTCGGCCAGTTCCAACATGGTAAACTCTCCGGGATTCCCGATATTTACCGGGCCTGTAAAATCATCCGGGGTATCCATCATGCGTACCATCGCTTCAATAAGATCATCCACATATTGGAAACTGCGCGACTGGCTACCGTCTCCATAAATGGTTATATCTTTTCCCTGCAATGCCTGGACGATAAAATTCGATACTACCCGTCCATCGTTCGGGTGCATACGGGGGCCATACGTATTGAAGATCCGGATAATCTTAATCCGTACCCGGTTCTGCCGGTAATAATCCATAAACAGGGTTTCGGCGCACCGCTTGCCTTCGTCGTAACAAGAACGTACGCCTATCGGGTTTACGTTTCCCCAATAATCTTCCCGCTGCGGATGCTCGGCCGGAT
Source organism: Candidatus Gallibacteroides avistercoris (assembly GCA_018714665.1). Lineage (GTDB taxonomy): Bacteria > Bacteroidota > Bacteroidia > Bacteroidales > CHK158-818 > Gallibacteroides > Gallibacteroides avistercoris. The sequence goes on from DVNA01000188.1 coordinate 4,741, forward strand.
CGCCGTAAACTTCGCTGGTAGAGGCCTGCAAAATTTTAGCACGTGTCCGTTTCGCCAATCCCAGCATATTGATCGCTCCCATAACGGAGGTTTTGGTGGTTTTGATGGGATTGTATTGATAATGCACCGGGGATGCTGGACAGGCCAAGTTATAAATCTCATCTACTTCGGCGTAATATGGTTCGATGAGATCGTGACGAACCAACTCGAAATTGTGATTATCGAGCAGATGACGGACATTGTCTTTACTACCGGTAAAATAATTGTCCAGACAGATCACATCGTTCCCCTCTTTAAGTAATCGCTCGCAGAGGTGCGAACCGATGAACCCGGCTCCTCCGGTAATCAAGATTCGTTTCATTTCTGTTATTCTCTTTTTTTACCGATTCCAAAATAGCGAAAGCCTTCGGCCTTCAAATAACCTGCATCGTAAATATTACGACCGTCTATGATCACATTCCCCCTCATCCGTGAACGAATGACTTTCCATTCCGGCAACCGGAATTGTTTCCATTCAGTTATCAAGATAAGGGCGTCGGCATTCTCCACAGCATGATAGGGGTCTGTACAATACGTTACCTTATCACCGAGGTTCAACCGGGCTTCGTCCATGGCCACCGGATCGAACACCTGTATCCGGGCTCCGGCATTCCACAACCGATCGATGACAACCAAAGACGGGGCTTGCCGCATATCGTCCGTTTCCGGTTTGAAAGCCAATCCCCAGACGGCAACCACTTTATCTTGCAGACAACCGTCGAAAATTTCCGACAATTTATCGAACAGGATTCCCTTTTGCCGGTTGTTCACCTCTTCGACGGCTTCTATCAAACTCATTTTGTAGCCGTATGCCAAGCCGGTACGAGCCAATGCCTGTACATCTTTGGGGAAACAGGAACCTCCATATCCGCATCCGGCATACAGAAAATACTTGCCAATACGATCGTCCGTACCGATTCCTTTTCGTACCATTTCAATGTCGGCACCTACCCGTTCACACAAATTGGCTACTTCGTTCATAAAACTGATACGCGTAGCCAACATGGCATTGGCGGCATATTTAGTCATCTCGGCAGAGGGTATATCCATGAACAGAATCGGATACCCGTTCAACAAAAAGGGACGGTACAACCGTTCCATCAAGTTTCGTGCCTTCGAACTTTCTACTCCAACAACAACCCGATTGGGTGTCATAAAATCTTTTATGGCAGCTCCCTCTTTCAGAAATTCCGGATTCGAGGCAACATCGAACGAAATATCGACACCTCGCTTATCCAACTCTTCCTGGATAACCGCTTTCACATGCCGGGCTGTCCCCACCGGGACTGTACTTTTAGTAACAAATACAACGTATTGCGTTAAATATTTTCCTACTGTCCGGGCTACATCCAGCACATATTTCAAATCGGCACTTCCATCCTCTCCCGGAGGGGTACCTACGGCGCAGAAAACCAGTTCAACTTCATTTAGTACAGCCGACAATTCCGTGGAAAAACTCAATCGTCCTTCCCGGACATTTTTTTTCACCAGCTCCTCTAATCCCGGTTCATAGATGGGCATCGTACCGTTTCTGAGTAACGCAATCTTGTTTATGTCAATATCTACGCAGGTTACATTCGTTCCCATCTCTGCGAAGCAGGCTCCACTGACCAGCCCTACGTAACCCGTTCCTACAATTGCTATCTTCATAACGATACAAATAGTCTTTTTAACCTCAAAATCTTACTACGAATCTTGAAAATCGAAAATTTCCAACTCTCGCAACTGCACACCAAAGGTCGGTTACTCCCAGCAAAGAACAACCAACCAGCTAAATATCATACACATACGTGTTTTATATCACCGTCTTAAAAATCAACGATAAAACAACTTACAAAGTTACTATCTTTCTTTTTAAATAAGAAAAATTTGATTACAAAAAAGCCAAGAGAAGAAAGAGAGTAAAATCCTTTGACTTATCTCCCCGAACAAAGGAATTATAAAGAAAGGCTTTTCTTTTTTACCGTATCCAGTTTCACACAAACCGTTGCCCCCAACTGTTCTAAAAACAGAGCCAGGTAATTTCGTTTAATCCGTTGAATCTTACCCGATATATTTTTCAGCGTACCGCAAATAACTTCCACCTCATCGCCCGGACAAAGAGCATTTTCTGCGGCTTTACTTAAAAATTTCCGAATGGCATCGATTTCCTGATCCCTCACAATGGCAGGAGCGCCGTCGTAATATACAATCTTTGAAACTCCATTCACCTTTAACAAGGAGCGCAAATCCGGCTCTGAACAATGTACAAACAGATAAGAAGGATACAAGGGCATTTCTACGATTTTAATCCGGTCAGACCACACCCGAGGCGAACGATGCAACGGCAACCAGCACTCTATCCCCAAGCTATCCAAACGTTCTTTTACCCGTTTTTCTGCCCGAGGTGCTGTATATATAGCATACCACTGTCTCCCCTTTTCCATTTTTGCCACTTTTGTATTACGAAAATAACACTTTTTTACCAAAGAACAAAAATATAAACACCCAATAAAACAAGCTCCTCTTCCAAAACTTTCCACTTTTCTCTCCACGGTGATACAAAAACTATAATATATCTCTGGAAACAACGGAATACAAAAGTTCTCTCCAAAATATTTTTTACCTTTGCGGCCGCGATGTCCAATTGTGTAAAATTTACATATAAAGAGATCTTGACTATTGCCTACCCGATTCTGATCAGTATCCTGATGGAACAGCTGATCGGGATGACTGATACGGCTTTCCTGGGGCGGGTGGGAGAGATTGAGCTGGGTGCTTCGGCCCTGGCCGGAGTCTATTATCTGGCCCTGTTCATGGTGGCATTCGGATTCAGCATCGGAGCACAAATCATCATCGGCCGACGTAACGGCGAAAAAAATTATACCCGCATCGGAGCCGTTTTTTATCAAGGGATCTACTTTCTTCTGGCATTGGCCGCCATACTGTTCTCGCTTTCCTGGGCATTTTCAGACAGAATACTGGGCCGTTTAATCGAATCGCCCCGCATCTGCGAAGCAGCCGTCAGCTATATGAACTGGCGCGTATGCGGATTTTTCTTCTCTTTTGTCGGGGTTATGTTCCGAGCCTTTTTCGTAGGGACAACCCAAACCAAAACGCTTACGTTCAACTCCATTGTCATGGTGCTGTCGAACGTAGTGTTCAACTACATTCTCATTTTCGGGAAATGGGGATTTCCGGCTTTGGGTATTGCCGGAGCAGCCATCGGCTCTTCGTTGGCAGAACTGGTCTCGATCTTGTTTTTCGTTATTTATACCCTCCGTAAGGTAGATCTGCGCAAATATGGACTGAACCGCCTGCCGAAAGTTGAGTTCAGGACATTGAGAAAAATATTGAACATATCCGTGTGGGTCATGATCCAGAACTTCGTATCCATGAGTACCTGGTTCTTGTTCTTCATTGCCGTAGAACATCTGGGAGAACGGCCGCTGGCCATCACCAACATCATCCGGAATGTTTCGTCTTTCCCTTTCATGATCTCCATCGCGTTTTCATCTACATGCAGCACATTGATAAGCAACCTGATCGGGGCTGGCGAAAGCCGTTTCGTTTGGGGAACCATCAAACAAAGCATCCGAATTACCTACTATTTTATGATTCCGGTTCTGGCATTTTTCGTATTATGCCCCACGCTGATTTTACGGATATATACCGATTCTGCCGACTTGATCATGGCTTCTATCCCTGCCTTGATGGTGCTCTGTTCTGCTTACATCTTGACGATTCCCGCCAACATCTTTTTTCAGGCTGTATCGGGGACAGGAAATACCCGTACGGCTCTCGGGTTGGAAACGGGAGTTTTAGCCATCTATATCTGCTATGTCGTCTACATGATTCTATATCGGAGAGTGGACGTCGCCATCTGTTGGACGTCTGAACATGTCTATTCAGCGTGTATGTTGCTCTTTACTTATCTTTACATGAAAAAGGGCAACTGGAAGAAAAAACAAATTTAAGCGCAACTCATCCCCCGGTTAGGGCAAATGGAAAATAAAAAACAGGGTCCTGTTATATCAGTTTATTCTCTGCCATATACTTCCACAAAGGAGCAGCCATAAGGGATTGTTTGACAGCATCGCTTTTCAGCAACGCTTTTACTTCTTCCAACGTCAGCAACTGCACCGTCAAATCTTCGGAATCTTCCAGATGTTGCTCCGAAACCTTTTCTACGCCTACGGCCAGAAAACAGTGTGTCAGGTTGGTATGGGTACTTGAATTGGCACAAAGCGTCATAAATTCTCGCCATTCTCCGTTCCCGTATCCGGTCTCTTCCAACAATTCCCGCTGAGCAGAGACCAACGGAGAAGCATCTTCTTTTTCACATACTCCGGCACAAATTTCATGAGAAACCTCTCCCAATCCGTGCCGGTACTGGGTTACAAACACAAACAGATTCTCTTTTGTGATAGCAATCACATTAACCCAATCAGGATATTCAAGAACATAATATTCCGGTATTACATTTCCATTAGGCAACAGAACACGCTCCTTGCGCACCGTCAACCACGGACGGCGATGTAAATACTCACTTTCAAGCACTTTCCATTTCGGATTCTCCCGAACTTTCTTATTTATCATAAACTTTCATATTTTTCAACACAACAGTCCAAATCATCAAACAATAGAGATAGCAGACAGGTAACCCTAATTTTGTATTGAATAACCCTGATCCATCTGGCTGGACCTGTATTCATTCTTGTATCTAACAAGTGTTTATCTGAAATCTATTGTTACAAAGTAAACGGATATTTTTTTATTACGGCACACAATCACGATTTTATTTTATCTTTCCTGACCCCTTTATCTTCTCACAAAAAAGGCTCTTTTCTGTTAAAAGAGCCCTTAATATGCAAACTACTCGACACCTCATCGGTTATTTTTTGTGGCTACGGCGGCTGCGTCTCTCCTCCGAAACCGGTTTTCGGTGCTTTCTAACAGGTGCACCCGCAGCTCGTTTCTCCCGACGCGGGACGTTTTCGTAAAACGGCTTACGCCCCGAAGACGATGTTGTTCCCGGCACCTTATCTCCGGCAGGTTCTACAAAAACCCGTTTCCCGAAGAAATCTATGTTTTTCAACGATCTTATCACATAATTGGCTTCCCGTTTTTCTATATCGAAGAATGAAAAATTGGGCAACAGATCTATTTTGCCGACAAGCACATGACCGCCGACATTCCGGTTTATCATGTCTATCAACGTATTGGGATACAACCCGTCATTCTTTCCCAGGTTGATAAACAGTCGGGCAAATCCCGGTTGTGAACCGCGGGATTTTTTTACCTCGTCGCTTTCTCCCCGCTTCTTCTCCTTTTTCTGACTACGCTCTTCGGGGATATCCAGCTCTTCGGCATCCCGGTAGTAATCCAACAGACGGTTAAACTCCAACGAAACGACCCGTTTGATCAGATCCTCTTCGCTGAGCCATTCCAGTTTCCGAAATATCGACGGCAGGTACGAGGCGATTTCGGCTTCGTTCACTTCGACCTTTTCTATCCGATCCACCAGGTTGAACAACTGTTTCTCGCAGATCTGACGACCGGAAGGGATGTTCCCTTTTTCAAATTTCTTCCCGATAATGCGTTCTATATCACGCATACGTCCCTTTTCCCGTGTATGGATAATGGCGATAGAGGTTCCGGTTTTGCCGGCACGACCGGTACGACCGCTACGGTGAGTATAGGTTTCGATATCTTCGGGCAGGCCGTAATTGATGACGTGCGTCAGGTTATCGACATCCAACCCGCGTGCAGCGACATCGGTGGCAACGAGCAGCCGGATATTCTTCATCCGGAACTTTTGCATCACGGCATCGCGCTGTGCCTGCGACAACTCTCCGTGTAAGGCATCGGCATTGTAACCGTCCTGCATCAGGTGGTCGGCAATCTCCTGGGTCTCCCGCCGGGTACGGCAAAAGATAATCCCGTAAATATTGGGATGATAATCGGCAATACGTTTTAAGGCCAGATATTTATCCCGGGCATGCACCAGAAAGTAGATATGCTTTACATTGGCAGCTCCTTCATTTTTGGAGCCGATAACAATCTCTTTGGGTTGGTGCATATAGTTTTTAGCTATGCGGGCTATCTCTGCCGGCATGGTGGCAGAAAAGAGCAACGTATTACGGTTTTCCGGTACTTCGGCCAAAATGGCGTTTATGCTTTCGGAGAATCCCATATTCAGCATTTCGTCGGCCTCATCCATAATCACCGTACGAATATGTTCGAGACTGACGGTTTTACGGTTCATCAAATCAATCAAACGTCCGGGGGTGGCAACGATAACATGTACCCCCTTTTTCAGCGACTTGATCTGGCTCTCAATGCTGGACCCTCCGTAAACGGGCTGTATCCTCAATCCTTTTATGTATTTGGAATAATCGGACAAATCACTCGATATTTGCAGGCAAAGCTCGCGCGTAGGGCACAAGACAAGGGCTTGCGGAACAGGAGTCGAGACCTCTATTCGTTGGATAACCGGCAATCCGAATGCGGCGGTCTTTCCGGTTCCGGTTTGGGCCAAGGCTACCACGTCGCCGTCTCCCCCCAGTAAATAGGGTATCACCTGCTCCTGTACCGGCATGGGAGACTCAAAGCCCAATTCGGCAATCGCTTGCAGGATTTCTTGGTTAATTCCTAATTCTTCAAATGTCTTCATGAAAATAGTTTGCTTGTTTTTCGCGCTTTAAAAGCTGTATAGTGAAATTCCCTTTCCGTAGTGTCAAGCAATAAAGAAGAGAAGAAAGATGCGTTTATACAACCCAAAACGATTAAATGGCTGCAAAGGTACACATTTTATTCGGAATTAGCGATATTCTCCTAAACAATTGTCCTTCAAAACAGAGAAACATCTCCTGAATATCTTTTCCCGGAATTTTGTATATTTGTATAAAATATGGGAAGGGATGGTTCGAGATTGTCAAATACGGAAATGTTGTTTCCTGTTTGCCTGAGTGTCCACCTTGTCTCTTATATATAGATAAAAATGGGGTGTATGAAAACACAGAAGATTATTTTCAGATACATCTGTATATATGTTGTCTTGTTATTTCCTTCCATTGCATTGGCCAACGGAAACAAGATTGTCGGCCTTACCTGCGAGAATTTACAGAATCCGCTGGGAATAGAGTCTGAAAATCCTCTATTGGGATGGCGTTTCGACCCGCAAAAGGAGGCAGACCTTCCATCGGCATTTCAAATCATTGTAAGCGACAACCTGGAAGATATAAAAAACGGAAAAGGGAATATGTGGGATTCCGGGAAAACCATATCGGGGGAAACAACTCAGCAAAAATACAACGGGGAACGGCTCAAAGCCCAAACCCGTTACTTCTGGTGCGTACGGTCATACAACAACCAGGGTACAGCTTCGGAGTGGAGTGAACCGGCATTTTTTGAAATGGGAATCATCCACCCCTCCAACTGGATGGCCCAGTGGATCGGAGATGGGGAAAGGAGACCTCGTAACATTCTGGACCTGTACCGAAACGATGCAGCACCCCTCTTACGAAAAGAGTGGACAATCAAAAAACCTATTGCCTCGGCCCGTCTTTACATCACTGCTCCCGTCTATTACGAGACCTACCTGAACGGGCAAAAAGTAGGAGACTTTGTATTGACATCGGGACAAGCTTCTTCCCCAAAAACTGCCTTATACAACACGTTCGACGTAACGGCATTGTTAAAACCCGGTAAAAACTGCTGGGGTATCTGTTTGGGCCACAAAACCTACGAGACCTCTTTCAACGAACTACTCCATTGTTTCGGCGGATACCAAACCGGCAACCGTCCCTCGGTATATGGACAATTGATAATTAGATATACCGACGGACACCTGGAATATGTATTAACCGATCTCACATGGAAAACCATTCCCGGGCCGATCAGGCAAAACAGCCTGTATGGAGGAGAATGCTATGATGCTAGGGCCGAGGTCCCGGGATGGAACCAGCCCGGAGCGATACTTTACGGATGGCGAAATGTTTCTTTTGCCAACTCCCCGGTCAAGATACTACAACCTCAAATGTTCCCTCCTCTCAAAGGACAAAAACTGATAAAACCTGTCGGGATAAGCAGGGCCCCCTCCGGGGGATTTATTGTGGATATGGGACAAAACTTCACCGGCATCGTGCAATTAAAAATTCAAGGAAAGAGAGGAACTCCTATAACCTTCCTATACGGTGAACAGATACTTCCCGACGGAGAGGTAAATGCCTCCATATCGGTAGTTACCGAACAAAAGGGGAACAACTCAAACTCCTCCCCTGCCACCGTTCAACAAAAAGACACCTACATTTTACGAGGAGAAGGGAAAACTGAAAGTTGGCACCCCCGATTCACGCTACATAAATTCCGTTATGTAGAGATAACCGGCATCGAGGGAGAGCTCTCCCCGGAAAATATAACTGGCATCGTGTACAGCTCCGATTAAACATTCAAAATAGAATTAATCAACAACAATTATCATTCCAACATTCTAAATTATGAAATACACATGGACTTGGGCCTTACTCGCCCTCTTTACCTTCATCACAACCGTGCCGATAATCGGGCAAAAGATTGTCCCCGCCCAGCGTATCTGGGACAAAGCTCCCCACTGTGCCTTTACCGATTTGCTCTATTACAAGAATGCCTTTTATTGCTGTTTCCGGGAAAGCAACCGGCATGTACCGAACCGATGGGCCGACAACGGAAAGATACGGGTATTGAAATCAAAAGATGGAAAAGAGTGGCAACCGTTCGCCTTGGTGGAGTTGCCGGGAGTGGACCTGCGGGATCCGAAAATCAGCGTAACTCCGGACAATAAATTGATGCTGACCATGGGAGGCAGTATCTATATAATGGATAAACTAAAAGGGGGGCGTACCCACATTGCCTTTTACAACAAAGAGCAAAACGCCTTCTCCAAACCCGTACCGATTGAGCTGCCCGCCGAAATCGCCACCGGTATGGACTGGCTGTGGAAGGTTACCTGGCACAAAAAAGATGCCTACGGGCTAATGTATCAGGCAGAAAAAGGGACAGGAAAAAGAATCGTTCTGTTAGTATCGTCAAAAGACGGGATACATTACAACCTGGTGTCCCGTATCCCCATTACCCAGAACTTCCCCAATGAAGGGGCTATCCAATTCGATAAAAAAGGCAACATGAAAATCATTGTCCGTTGCGAAGATAATAAAGCCGGCGGATTCTACGGAGAGAGCAGCTATCCCTATACCGAATGGAAGGGATACGATGTGGGCAAACGGTTGGGAGGGCCCAATATACTTATAACCCCCGACGGACGGACGTTGGTTGCTACACGGGCTTTCGACTCAAAAGGTACTTACACCGCCCTGATGGAACTCGACTCCAATTACAAGCTGCAAGAGGTATGCCGTTTCCCCAGCGGAGGAGATTGCAGTTATCCGGGGTTAGTCTATCAAAACGGAAAGCTCTATATTTCTTACTATTCGGGGCATGAAAAAGGAAACGCCATCTATTTCGCCCAGATAGATTACGACCAATTGTTCCCGAACCCGTGAAAATGAATTAAAAACCCTTGGTATCGGTTTGTCTCTGCCCGCGCCTTTTCGTATCTTTGTAACACAAAAAAGAAATTCGAGCACGATGAATATCTCTGATTTTGAAATCATGGCGCCAGTGGGTTCGTACGACTCGTTAACTGCCGCCATACAGGGCGGGGCCGATTCCGTCTATTTTGGTATCGAGGGGCTGAATATGCGTTCGCGCTCATCCAACAACTTCTCGCTCGACGATCTGCGCCAGATTGCCGCCATCTGTCAGGAACACGGCATGAAAAGCTACCTGACGGTAAACACCATCATCTACGACAAGGACATTTCCTATATGCGGTCGATCATCGATGCCGCCCGGTCGGCCGGCATCTCGGCCATCATCGCCAGCGACATCGCCGCCATGACCTATGCCCGCAGCATCGGGGTAGAGGTACACCTCTCCACTCAGTTGAACATCACCAATGTAGAGGCATTGCGTTTCTTTTCCCAATTTGCCGACGTGGTAGTACTGGCACGCGAACTGAACCTCGACCAGGTATCTCACATCTTCAAGTCGATTCAGGAGGAACACATTACCGGCCCCTCCGGACAACTCATCCGGATCGAGATGTTTTGCCACGGAGCTCTCTGTATGGCGGTATCGGGAAAATGTTACCTGAGCCTGCACGAAATGAACAGCTCGGCCAACCGGGGGGCGTGTATGCAGATATGCCGACGCGGCTACATCGTAAAGGATAAAGAGAGCGACATCGAGATGGAGATAGACAACCAATACATCATGTCGCCCAAAGACTTAAAGACCATACACTTCCTCAATAAAATGATCGATGCCGGAGTGCGAGTGTTCAAAATCGAAGGCCGTGCCCGCGGCCCCGAATACGTACGTACGGTGGTAGAATGTTACAAGCAGGCCCTGCAAGCCTGCCTGGAAGGGAGCTTCTCCGAAGAGAAAATTGGCGAATGGGACAACCGGCTGCGTACCGTATTCAACCGGGGATTCTGGAACGGATACTATTTGGGACAACGGCTGGGAGAATGGAGCCACAAATACGGATCGGAAGCGACGGAGAAGAAAATGTACATTGCCAAAGGCGTAAAATATTTCTCCAACATCGGTGTAGCCGAATTCCTGATGGAGACGCAATCTTTACGGGTAGGCGACAAAGTGTTGATAACCGGACCTACCACCGGGGCAATCACCACCGAGATAACCGAAATCCGGGTCGATTTGAAACCCGTACAGGAAACCGTCAAGGGAGAACGGTTCTCCATCCGTATCCCGGAGAAGATACGTCCTTCGGATAAAATGTTCAAACTGGTCTCCAACCCAACGACCCAACGGCCCGAAACGGTAGAAAAATAATTTCTCCCCAATAATGTAGGGAATTCGTCGATTATTCCGTAGTATTATATTGTTTTTCAAAATATCATGTTATGAAACGCTTAATACACCTGATCGGTTTCTGCCTGATTATCGTATTCTGTTTAGGTCTCATCACAGGGGTCTCTTCCTGTACCTCAGGCAACAAGCAATCAAAACTTGCCTACCAGGCAGAGGCTACCACGGGCGAGGGGTCTATCTGGCATCCTGAACGTCAGTCGCTTTTCTGGGTGGATATCGAAGGAAAACGGCTGTATGAGTTCTTACCGAAAGAAAAGAGATGTAACACGTGGGATTTCGGAAGTATGGTCTCGACCGTTGTCCCGGAATCGAAAACCTCCGTAATCGTGGCGCTTCAAAATGAAATCATCCGGCTGAACGTAGAAAACGGGACCCGACGTCCCATAGCATCCATCGACGACAAATACGGCAAGAACCGTTGTAACGACGGCAAATGCGACCCCTCGGGTCGGTTGTGGGTCGGTACGATGGGCTTCGGCGGACAGACCGGTGCTGCATCGCTTTTCCGGGTAACCCCGGACGGGAGTGTAACGAAGATGATAGACAGCGTTACCATCTCGAACGGATTAGTCTGGACGGCCGACAAACAATATATGTATTACATTGACACCCCGACCCGTCAGATTGCACGTTACCGGTATAACGACGATACGGGAGAAATCTCCTTCGACGGCATCGCCGTCAAGATTCCCGACGGATGCGGGTCGCCCGACGGCATGACAATAGACAACCGTGGCAATCTATGGGTAGCACACTGGGGCGGATACGGCGTATATTGCTGGGACCCGCAAACGGGAGAGCTGCTTCAAAAAATAGATGTTCCTGCCCCGCATGTAGCTTCGTGTGCTTTCGGCGGGAAGAATCTGGACGTGCTTTACATCACCACCGCCCGGGCCGGACTGTCGAAAGATATGTTGGAGAAATATCCGTTAAGCGGGAGCCTGTTCGTTTGTAAACCGGGAGCACAAGGCATCAAAGCAAATTATTTCGGCCCCAAATAACCCTACGAATTCCCGAAACAGAGCTAACGTGCAGGATAACTTTACCGTATCTGAGACACTTTTTCCCTATACAAGGATTCTGATATGGCAAAGTCTATCCGAAATCACGCTATGCAGGCGTTAATGTTTTTTAACAAAGTAGCAAATCGGATGAAATACCCGATGTTTGTCAATTATAAACAACAACGGCTGCCTTTTACGGCAGCCGTTGTTGTTTATAATCAAAGAAGATGGTTAGTCTTTCAGTTTTGCACTGATGAATTCGCGGTTCAAACGGGCAATGTTGGTAATGGATACGTTCTTGGGACATTCTGCTTCGCAGGCTCCGGTATTGGTACAGTTACCGAATCCGAGTTCGTCCATCTTGGCCACCATAGCTTTGGCACGGCGGGCAGCTTCGACACGCCCTTGGGGCAACAGAGCCAGTTGGCTGACCTTGGCCGATACGAACAACATGGCCGAACCGTTTTTACAAGCAGCTACACACGCCCCGCAACCGATGCAGGAGGCTGAATCCATCGCTTCGTCAGCATTCTTTTTGGGAATGGGAATGGCATTGGCATCGGGAACGCCACCGGTATTTACCGATACGTATCCTCCGGCTTGCATAATCTTGTCGAAAGCCGAGCGGTCCACCATCAAGTCGCGAATAACCGGGAAACCGGCTGAACGCCACGGTTCGATGGTGATGGTTTCGCCGTCTTTGAATTTACGCATATGCAACTGGCAGGTGGTAACATCTTCGTCGGGTCCGTGGGGATGTCCGTTTACATACAATGAGCACATCCCGCAAATACCTTCGCGGCAATCGTGATCGAATACTACCGGTTCTTTTCCTTCGTTAATGAGCTTTTCATTGAGGATATCCAACATTTCCAGGAAGGAGCTGTCTATTGATATGTTTTCCAACGAATAAGTTTCAAAAGCACCCTTTTCTTTCGGGCCTCTTTGACGCCATACTCTCAGCGTTATATTGATTGTCTTGTCCATAACATTAATGTATTTGCCGTACCGCCTGTCCGAGGAAGTATCTCCTTTTCCAGGCAACACGAGGCTCGGTTAAGAATTATTGTTTGTAATTACGTTGTTGAACTTTGATACATTCGTAGTTCAAGGGTTCTTTCAACATTTCGGGGTCTTTGTCTTCTCCCTGGTATTTCCAACAAGAGACATACATGAACTTGTCGTCATGGCGAAGAGCCTCTCCGTCTTCTGTCTGATGTTCTTCGCGGAAGTGCCCACCACAAGATTCTTCACGGTTCAGGGCATCCAAAGCCATCAACCGGCCAATTTCGATAAAGTCTGCCAGACGAAGGGCTTTTTCGAGCTCTACATTCAAGGTATTGGCTTCGCCCGGGATACGCACATTCGACCAGAACTCTTTCTTGACTTCTGCCAGTTTGGTCAAAGCCGTTTGAAGCCCCTCTTTGGTACGTCCCATACCTACATATTCCCACATGACCAAACCGAGTTCTTTGTGGATGGAATCTACCGAACGTTTTCCCTTGATGTTCATCAATTTGTTGATACGATCCTGGATAGCTTTTTCGGCTTCTACAAATTCGGGCATATCGGTGCTGTACAGAGGTACTTGAATCTGGTCTGCCAGATAGTTCTGGATGGTGTAAGGCAATACGAAGTATCCGTCTGCCAATCCCTGCATCAAAGCGGATGCTCCCAAACGGTTGGCTCCGTGATCGGAGAAGTTGGCTTCGCCGATGGCGAACAGCCCTTTGATGGAGGTCATCAATTCGTAATCGACCCAGATACCGCCCATCGTGTAGTGGATGGCGGGATAGATCATCATCGGGGTCTTGTACGGATTTTCATCCACAATCTTTTCGTACATCTGGAACAGGTTGCCATAACGGGCGCGAACGGTATCTTCGCCCAAACGTTCGATGGCTTCTTTGAAATCGAGGTAAACGGCCAATCCGGTACTGTTTACGCCGTAACCGGCATCGCAACGTTCTTTGGCAGCACGAGAGGCCACGTCGCGGGGAACGAGGTTACCGAATGCCGGATAACGACGTTCCAAATAGTAATCGCGGTCTTCTTCGGCAATATCGGTGGGTTTGAGTTTCCCTTCGCGGATGGCTTTGGCATCTTCCAGTTTTTTGGGAACCCAGATACGTCCGTCGTTACGGAGCGATTCGGACATCAGGGTCAGTTTGGACTGGAACTCGCCGTGTACGGGAATACAGGTGGGGTGAATCTGCGCGAAAGCGGGGTTTGCGAAGTAGGCTCCTTTTCGATAACACTGCATGGCGGCCGAACCGTTGGATGCCATGGCGTTGGTTGAAAGGAAGAAGGTATTTCCGTAACCACCGGTTCCGATTACTACGGCATGGGCCGAGAAACGTTCAATCTTTCCGGTTACCAGGTTACGGGCGATGATTCCGCGTGCGCGACCGTCGATTACCACCAGGTCAAGCATTTCGTAACGGGTATATAATTTTACTTTTCCCTTTTGTACCTGACGGCTCAATGCCGAATAGGCACCCAGCAACAGCTGTTGTCCGGTTTGACCCTTGGCATAGAATGTACGGGATACTTGCGCTCCCCCGAACGAGCGGTTGTCGAGCAGCCCTCCGTATTCGCGGGCAAAGGGAACACCTTGTGCCACGCACTGGTCGATGATGGAGTTGGATACTTGTGCCAGACGATAAACGTTTGCTTCGCGTGCCCGGTAGTCTCCTCCTTTTATCGTATCGTAGAACAGGCGATATACGCTGTCGCCGTCGTTCTGATAGTTCTTGGCGGCATTGATACCTCCCTGTGCGGCGATGGAGTGTGCCCGGCGGGGAGAATCCTGGATACAGAAGTTTAATACGTTAAAACCCATTTCGGCCAACGAGGCGGCTCCGGAAGCTCCGGCCAAACCCGTACCTACCACGATAACGGTAAGACGGCGTTTGTTTGCAGGGTTTACCAACTTTTGGTGACTTTTATAATTATCCCACTTTTCGGCTAACGGCCCTTCGGGAATTCTTGAATCTATCTTAGTCATAATGATTGTTTTTTCTTTGTTAACCAATTTCTCGATTTAATCAGCAAGCGCCGCATAAACCGTACTTAACGTAAAAGACGATAACTACGATGGCGAATCCGGCAAAAATAACCGTGGCAAAAATATTGGAGATACATTTCCAACGTTCCATCCATACATGATTGTTCCAGCCGATGGTCTGGATAGCACTCCAAAATCCGTGTGTCAGATGGAACCAGATGGCAGCAAACCATACCAGGTAGAGAACGGCAAAGAGCGGGTTGCTAAATGTACTCTTGATCAATGCGGCTCCGTCGTGGGGATCTACGCCCATGTCGATTCCCGAGATTTCGGCAAACTGCATTTTAAACCAGAATTGTGCTAAATGCAACACGAAGAACAAAACAACGATAAGGCCCAAAACAAACATATTTTGAGAGGACCATTCTACCGTTTTGGGTTTTTCGTTTACGGCATAGCGTTCATGACCGCGGGCTTTCCGGTTCTGCAATGTCAGGATGATGGCATAAATGATGTGTACTACAAACCCTAAGGCCAGTACCAACGTGCCTACCAATGCATACCAGTTGGCTCCTAAAAACTCACAAACCATGTTGTAGGCGTCTTCCGAGAAAACGGCCACAAGGTTCATCGCCATGTGAAATGTTAAAAACAGGATGAGGAACAGCCCCGATAAACTCATGACCACTTTCCTTCCCACAGAAGAATTACTTAACCACATAAATGATTGAATTTAAATTATTTGTTTATTAATTGTGTAATATTATGCTTAGGTCGTGCAAAATTAGCGCAATATTGGTTAGGATGCAAGCAATTAAAGAATTATTTCCTTAATATCCGACAATATCTGTCATAAAACAATTATTCTACTACCTCTTTGGCATCTATCGGGAGTACTTTGCCCTTTCCGATACCTTTTTTACTGATTTCGGGATTGCCTTCATAATAGACGTTTCCGGCGCCGGTAATGGTGGCTGACAGTTTTTTGAGGACATGGCATCCGATGTTGCCGTTGCCGGTAATGGCGCAGTTGGCCTCTTCGGATTTCATGTCATGCGCCCGAATCTCTCCGCCGCCCAAGACCGAATAATCGACTCGATGGGCAACGCCTTTCAGCAACAAATCACCTTCACCTAGGGCTACTTTGGCTTTCAGAATGTCACAGTTTATGGAGTCCATTTTTATCTGTCCTGCTCCCGACACGCCTAAATAGAGCTCGGTAGCCTTGACCGGCTGGTGCGACTCAAAAACTCCGCCGCCGTCATTTTCGACCCGCGACAACGAAGAGGAGTAGATTTCGACCAGAATGATTCCATAATCTTTTTTTCCCAATCCTTTTAATTTCAGAGAGAGCTCTCCGTCTTCCGATTTGATCGACAGATTTTCCAAGACACTCGACTCTACCTTAATATTTACCGTACCGGCTGAATCGGGATTCTGAATATAAACTACATTAAACGAGTTGTACATCCGTACCTTGTAAAAATCGTCCACCTTCTGCGTTACGTGAACATATTCGTTATTACCCTCTACTTTTTGAAACAGTTGTGCCGAGGCCTGTTCCATACCAAACAGAGACATCGCTACAACCATGGATAAAATAATTTTTCTCATCTCCTCTTATTTTTAATGTTTTCTTGTTCCATTTCATTAAAACGTTACGCTTCACTTGCCAGAAACGGTCCATATTTTTGTTCGATTTCATCGAGAATTTCCAACAATCCGGTTTCTGTTTCGGCCCGTAACATCGCAATGCGGGTCTCCCGAAAGTTGGGGATTCCCTTAAAAAGGGGGGTCATGGCCAAATGCCGGCGAATGTGCAAAATACCCCGTCGTTCATCGATACGTTGGATGCTCTCGCGGATCTGCCTGCGCAAAACCAAAAACTTGTCCCGTACAGACAACGGCGACGCCGTCTCTCCGGTCTGCAAAAATTGCTTGATCTCGCCAAAAATCCACGGGCGACCGATCGAGGCCCGCCCCACCATAATGGCATCGACGCCATAACGGTCGAATTTTTCCCGGGCAATCTCGGCGCTGGTTACATCTCCGTTCCCAATAATGGGGATGGTCATGCGAGGATTGTTCTTTACCTCTCCTATCAACGCCCAATCGGCCTGCCCCGTGTACATCTGGCTACGGGTACGGCCGTGAATGGTGAGGGCTGCAATACCGCAATCCTGCAACTGTTCGGCCAACGATACGATAATCCGGTTGTCGCTGTCCCAACCCAAACGGGTCTTTACCGTAACGGGAATCCGAACGGCTTTTACCACTTCCCGGGTAATCTCCAACAGCTTGGGGACGTCGCGCAACATCCCAGCTCCGGCTCCTTTTCCGGCCACCTTCTTTACCGGGCAACCAAAGTTAAGATCCAAAATATCGGGCGACGCACTCTCACAGATACGGGCGGCCTCTACCATCGCCTCCGTATCACGGCCGTATATCTGAATGGCTACCGGGCGTTCCGCCTCACTGACAGACAACTTCCTGCGAGTAGATTCAACACTTCTGACCAACGCATCGCTCGATACAAATTCGGTGTAAACCATATCGGCTCCGAACTCTTTGCAAAGGATTCGGAACGGCTGGTCGGTTACATCCTCCATCGGGGCCAAAAGCACCGGACGATCGCCTAATTCTATCGGTCCAATTTTCATCGGTTCATCTAAATCTGCGTACAAACGTACAAAATTCCCGGCTGTTACACCGTCTCGTATCGAAAAAAAGCGACATACTTCTGCTTAAATTCCATTAATCTTTAACGATTACCCCCAACAGGTGGGACAATTCGAGCAGCTGCGACGAGGTTACCACAGCACCCCGCAAATCGGAGACAGCGATTCGTAACCCTCCAAGGGAGCAACTGGTCAGGTCCATACCTTTAAGCGGGGTACGGACAAATTCGGCCTGCGAAAGTAAACATTCAGAGAAAGAGACAAAGGCCAACCGACAACCGGCAAACTCGGCATATTCGAGATGACATTTCTCGAAACCGACTTCCCGCAGCTTTGTAGTAGAGACGCTCATATATTGGCCATTACACCCTGTCCAGGACATCTTCCAAAAACTTCCACCGGAAAAAACCGTTCCCATGAACTTACAATCCTCACACACCACCTGATGAAAAGATGAGTCCGTAAAATGGATGTTGGAAAGGTCACAATTCTTAAAATAGACCCGGTCAAAACGACACCGAAGAAACGAGGTATCGAGGAAAACGCACCGGTCGAACACAGCGGTACGAACTCCTATATCCTGCAAATCGAGCCCCTGAACGGTCTCGTTCCGAAAGGAGACATTTTCCAGCAGATCGTCCCACGCCAACGCCGACAAACGGCTACGGGCATCCCGTCCTTCGGGGATTTCGTCGAAAGTCAATGCTACCACCATTTCAAGTCTTCTAAAAATAGCTTAAAAACAGGTGTATCAACGACGGATTGAAAAACAGCGGAAAGAGAAATCCGAAAACCGCCCCATAAAAGTGGGCATTGTGATTTATCCGGTCTTTCCCCCGTTTATCCATGTATTGGCAATATATCAGGTACAATACACCAAACACGATACCGGGAACCGGCACAACGGCAAAGAGCAGAATTTTGGACCACGGGTCGAAAAAGATGGCCGAAAACAGAACGGCCGACACTGCTCCGGAGGCCCCCACGGAAACGAAATCCGGGTTGTTGCGCCGTTTCACCACGTCGTACAGAGAGGCTGCCACCATCCCGCCGAAATAGAGCGTGGGATAGGCCCAAAGCGGAAATCCGACACGTTCAAAAAGAGCTTCGATATAAACACCAAACGACCAGAATGTAAACATATTCACCAACAGGTGCATCGTATCGGCATGTACAAAACCGTGGCTGATCAACCGGTACCACTCTCTCTCCCGGATTACCCGGAAAGGAATCAATGCCAACCGCTGCATCCAATCGGGCCGGCTGAAACATCTCCAAGACACCAATGCCGTAACGGCAATAATAAAGTACGTAACCATACAAAAAAATTTCACGGATTCACCCCTGCCGAGCCAATCCTTTATGATACAAATATAGCGAAACTCGCCCGATTTCGGATGGATTTAGGAAGAATAATGTAAACTATTGGGCTTTCAGGGAGATACGCAGCATTATTCCGCATTTGTAAATGTGTGCTTTGAAGCCGTTTTTTGAATAGTTAAGCGAAAAA
>DVNA01000189.1 GCA_018714665.1 Candidatus Gallibacteroides avistercoris
GATATCCCCTTTACGAATCGTTTTTATTTTGGAATGACACAAATACGCTTTTTTAATTGTATTTCCTTGGCAAGAATACAACGATTGATCTTTCTCGAACAAAGAACCTTTCATGCTGCTGAAGTCCGGGAACAAATCTTCATGGTATTGCGGTCGAATAGGAATAATGAACTTTTGAACAGATTCATTATCTTTGAAGTAGGGATAATATCTTATCAAAGAATCCAAACTGCCGTAATCATCTTCCTTTAATTTCATTGGCTTAATATAAACATCATCTTGTTTGTATTTACCGAGACAATAAAAGCCATAATCTAAACAAAGCCCAACAAGCGTTTTTTGTTCTTCTCCGAACGTATGTAGGTATACCCAGTCCAACTTGTTTTTTACACAATAATCGAATGCGATATACAAAAGTCGCTCGCCTAATTTCTTTCCGCGAGCTTTTATATCGACTTTAAATGTACAAAGCTTCAAGATGCGTCCGTGAATAATATCTCCGCTATCAGTCAGCTGAGCATCCTGCTCGTGTTTGTAGATGCAGATTGCGACGATGTTGCCAGTTCCGTCTTCGATACACCAGCATTTCCGCTTGTCTGTGGCACATTTCTGAAACCATTTATCAAAACCGTCATACGACAGCCGTAAAGATTCGAAGAACGGCTGGTTTTTATCTATTTCATATAAAAAGCGCTCTTTTACACCAGTGTAATCGAAAGAAAACGGGACAGTTGTATATCGCCGAAGTAATAACAAGAATTGTTCTAACCGATATACTTTATCCTGCAATCCGATTTTCGTGGCTTTCCGATGAATGCCTTCGTCGTTTGTAACGAGGAGGTGTGCTGCACCCCGATATAAAGCGAACAAAATGTTATTGTCTACTTTGTCATTATCGTTGGATTGCGATAAACCGAGTTCGTGACATTCCTGATCGGATAAAATTGGTGGATTTTCTATCTGTGAATATTGCTTTAACCGAGAAAATACGATTTTTCGTCTTTCTTGATTCTTGTCTCGGTTAATGTCTTCAAGTTGCATCGGATGAATATACAGACAATGGCTCTGCTCTACAGAGAGTTTCCGCAGTTCGGCAAAGGAAGAATCGAGTATTCTACTCGTATCTTCCAGTGGAATGATGATGTTTGTATCTAATAGTATATTCATACGGGGTATTTCCTTCTGGCTTACTGGTCAATTACATTACGCTTAATCTTTGCAAAAGCTCTTTGATCGTAACAGCGCCCTCCATCTCCTGCTTGTCGAAAACCATGAAATAGCGATACTGCTCACCGGCTTTATTGGCCCAAGTTCTGCCTAACTCAACTTTAGCCCGACTATCCGAGTTATCCCGATCATCGCCTTTCGTTTCAAGAAGAACGGTAATGCCGCTATTCAATTGGACGATAAAGTCGGGATAATGATTCATATAACCGTTTATACAGAACCCCGTACGGCTCGGATTTCTATGCCAGAACAGAACGTTGTCCAGATTGGCGACAGCATTTATAACCTCATATTCGAACCCGTTAATCGACTCCTCTTCCGTATAAAGTCCTTTAGCCAATCCGATAGACTTAATTTTTACAGTTATCCGTTCGGGCAGACGATAGGCTGCCTGACATTTTACCTGACCGGTATCGAGCCACTCTTTGAACTTTTTCTCTTGATAAACGGACAACAGCGATTCTATTTTCTGTCGAATCGTATTTCTTGTCTGCCAATCGTTCGAGTACAAATATTCGAGTTGTTCAGAATCTACACCCTCAATAGCCTTTTTTATATAATGTGCGACCTGCGGTTCGGAGATTTCATCGAACCGAATATTCTTTGCAAGCGTTTCAGCCAACTGTCTCTGTTTACTTTCCGGCGATAAAGTCGCAAAGTGTTGTTTGATAAATGACAATTGATCTGCATTCAGGTTCCTTCTTGTAACGGCATATTCTTCGCCGCTGGATTTTTCCAAGTCCACACGCACAGCTTCGCTTTTAGCAGGAGAAAAGTCAATATTGTGGTCGCACTTGTCCAAATCGAAACCTTCGGCAAGCATCGTCTTGTCCAACGCCACATATTCATCGGCAAATATCAAATTGGCATGTATCTTTTTCACAAATTGAGGCAATACCAACTCCTTCGCCTTGACTTCAAAAATATCTTTAATCGGATATGTTGTTACCATGTCTTTAATATCATTTGGAATGTCGTTATTATCGGTCTTTTGCGCCGCTTGTCGGTTGTAATTCTCGTTTTCCTGTCGGGCAAAAGACTCCAATTCGACCGTGTCCGTATTTGCTGCGGGTGTCGTAATTGTCGTTTTGATTGTTTCGGGGTCTATCTGTTCGTTAATATCGTCGGTTATCGTAGTTGTCGGTGTATCCTGCGCCGGTTCGTCGCAACCAAATAAATTCAGAGACGGCAGTTCTGTTGGGGTAGAAACCGGTTCTGCTGAACATTCAGCAACACGGTAATCCTTTTTGCTGAAGCCCGCACGGTTCAAGCCCTCTATAACATTCTCTACCGTACTCCGGAAATCGTTGGACGAGGTAAATACATACGATAAGTCGAGCAGCTCCTCTTTGTGCTTGGTTGTATAGGGAAGTCGCAGTACACGGCCCAATATCTGCTCTACATCCACCCGTGACGTCTTGTTGGCAAGTGACGCGAGAATATAGGCAAACGGACAATCCCAACCCTCTTTGAGCGCATTGACCGTAATGATATAGCGCACAGGGCAATCGCGGGACATCAAATCGGTATTTTTAATTTCGTCTTTGTTTGCAGTTTTGATTTTTATCTGCTCTTCGGGAATGCCTATTTCTATAAGTTTACTTTTTATTTTATCGAAAGTAATATTGTCATCATCGGTTTTCGGTTGGGCTTGGAATAATACAATCGGGCGAATATATCTACCGCCTTCTGCTTCCATCGCAATGGCTTTCTGTTCCAGGCTGCGCTGCATCTGGATCGCACTCGAAATAACATCGTTCGTCGAGCGATGATTATATACGATAACGGGCAATTTTACCATATTAGCCCGTTTGAGTTTGATTGCGTCGACAAAACTGATGATGTTGCTCTTATTGCGCGGTGTAGCCGTCAGGTCGAGGATAAAACACGGATTAATTGCTTTAAGCATATCTACACGCAGGTTAGCCTCGAAGTTGTGGCTTTCGTCAATGATGACCACCGGATTCAGATAGGACAGCACTTGAATCAACCCTGTCTCATCCGATCCATCTACACGTTTGGTCATAGAATCGTATAGCCTGGCATACTCTGCTAAATTCTCGTTTTCACGGTAAACGCGTCGGCCGTCCTTATTGTTGGCCACAAATGACTGTACGCTCAACACGAAAATCGTCAGTTGTTCTCGAATCTCGGTTGGACTGATTCCCTGCCCGAACAATGCCGCTTCCTTGTCGACAACGCATACGGCATTCCCGAAATGACTGTCAATCTTCTGCCGGTAGGGGTGCGACGGGTCGTTCAGATTCTTGTAGGTCTGTTTCAGAATCGTATCTGACGGAACGAACCACGCCACAACTTTCGGCTTATCGGCAGGCATATGCCTGAATATCGTATTCAATGCATTGCAGGCGATGAAAGTTTTGCCACCTGCGGTCGGCACTTTGACCGTTACATGCGGCACACCGGTAACACTGTTGTCATACGGATGCAGATAGTAGTTGTCGTATGATGAAATAGAAACACCTTTATCTTCCCAGAATTTATGAAAAGCCGTATCGGGACGGTTGTATTTCTCGACATACCCGATATATGCATCCAAGTCGGCGATTACCTCTTTTTGATATTGTTTGAGTTCCATAAGGTCAGAATCGTTTGATGTCACGAGGAATTTTTTTGAAAGTAATGTTTCGGGCTGCAAGTACTTGCGGCGGCACGGTGCAAATATCGGCATAGATGACGTACTGTTCGGTACGCTCCGTTACGATACCCAGCGTATCAATGCTGAGCGTCATAAGACAATCTTTTTCATAATAGAAATAATACCCAGTTCCGTTATAGGTATCAAGCAGATATTTCGCCTCTTCAGTGCGTTTGCGGTCCAGATGACGCTTCGTTTCGGTGTAGTAGATATACTCCCGAATCTTCTCTTCATCGACCTCTTCATTCAGATTCTTCTCCTGGTCGAACATGGGGGCTCCCAATTCGTAGTAATCGAATGCTCCTCCGGTTCCGGCCACCGCATTTTTTCCTTCACCGTATCCGTTCATTACGCGACGAACCCGTTCTGCCGTAATGTTTTCAGCATAGTCCTCCATTTCAACCAGAATAAACTTCCGATTGCCGCCATCTTTTTTATTGAGGTTCAATACGGCATGAGCTGTAGTCCCTGAACCTGCGAAAGAATCGAGAATAATATCGTTAGTGCCACATAAAAAGTTTATGATATACTCGATTAGTGAAACGTCTTTTGGGTATTCAAAGACATTATGCCCATCGAATATGGCAGATAGAACTTTTCCAGCTTCTTCTGTTGTATCTACTCCAACCGTTGCATCAATCAGGTTAGGCGGCACTTCCGGGTCGTATTCTTGCTTTTTATAGGATAAAACGAGTCTATTTGAACAATTTATAATTGTATTTTGGGCAAGTTCATTTTCTAACTTATCTTGTAGCCATATAAATCGATTTTCAAATTCAACGTCATTAGCATTGGTCCCATTAATTATGACCAAGTCATTCAATAATTTATTAGGATATTTCGCTGTTCCGTATACACCTGCAGGGATGGTTCTGTCTCCACCTTTTATATTGAGACTCTTAGCTGGGAACTTCAAAATCTTTACCGAATTCTGAGGTTTGGTCATAGGGTCGTCGCTGCTACTGACTTTCTGTATACCTTTATATTTAGTACTATTCTTCTGCTTTTCATAGCAAAGAACATACTCTATGTTTTTCTTTATTTTATATGAAAGATTGGGAGGTGTTGCGGATTTGAACCAATGCCATTGGCCGACAAAATTATTCACTCCGAAAATTTCATCGCACAATAACCGCAGATTAGCGAGTTCATTGTCGTCAATCGAAATAAAAATTGCTCCGTCTTCAGCCAACAACCTATGCAGCAGCTTCAAACGCGGATACATCATACAGAGCCATTTGTCGTGGCGGCTCAGGTCCTCACCCTGCTTGCCGACAACCTCGCCCAACCACTTCTTGATTTTCGGATCATTCACATTGTCGTTGTAGACCCATTTCTCGTTCCCGGTATTGTAGGGCGGATCGATATAGATGCACTTGATTCGCCCCTCGTATTCGGGAAGCAGGGATTTCAGCGCTTCGAGGTTGTCGCCGTGAATGATTTTATTACCGCTATTTGTAGGAGTCGTGTCAGCCGGATCATCTACCCGGAACCCATATTTGTGCTCCAGCACCCGATATGGCACCTCCTGATGGTGATTGACAACTTTCTCCTTTCCTATCCAAGTCAGTGTAGGCATATGTTATTCTTTTTTCGTAATTTTTTTTGCTATAACGTCCAGACTTTTCTGTATGGGCATATATTGTTGGTTGTTCAATACAAGGCCTTTCTGAATACCCTCTATGGATGCAACCAACTCGTCTTTGATTTTTAAACTGCCCTCCATAATAAAGTCGTTTATGCAGAAAGATTCTTCAATTGAATATCTGCCGCAATATGTTCCTGCTATACGCATTGGAGAATCCATATAATTGTCAAGCCACTTGTTTATATCACTTTGCATGAATTTTTCGTGGTATAGAATTATCTCGCTATCCATATCGCTTTTTATTTTCGACAAGTAGAAATATTTACTTACCCCGGCCTCTATGGCAAATGTTCTGTTTTGCAATCTTATATACGAATTTTTTACCGCATCGGAGTAATGATTGTCGATAGGATCTCCTGTTAACGTCATGGATATATTGTACGCTGTTTCCTTCCCCACATTGGTTATTCGCAGCAAGAAAAGTCCATCATTCGATATAATGCCAAAACTTAATCGAGCACGACGATCTTCCAACCATTGCTGCCGCATCTCTTTAAGCTGCTGTTTATTCTGCCACAATGCTATAACAGCAACCAATGCCGTAATAGCCGTAATGATAGCACTTACTGCAGTCCAATTTATTACACACAACGCAATTATCATATTTGTTCACTTTTAATCAACTCCTTTGGATCAACTTGCAAAATATTGGCAATCTCAAACAGCACTTCCAGGCTCGGCTGACGTCTGTTACATACATAAGAATTGACAATACAAAAGCTCTTCCCGAGCTTTTCTGCTAACCATGTTTGCTTGATGCCTTTTTCTTCGAGCACCTCTTTTATGCGATTCCTTGGCTTGTCCATATTAATCCGTTTATCTTTGCTACAAAGATATAAAATATAATGCAATAAAAAGATAAAAACAACAAGTTTCTAAAAGAGCAACCATCTGTGTGTACCAAACTTTACTATTCTAAGAGTTTCAAGTGTTTGTATAAGGTTTATAGGTGTTAGTTATGACTGAAATATGATTACAGCGAAAAGAGAAAAAATCGAGCTTTACTTTATTCTCGTTTTCATATATACGTTCATTAAAGTAAAGTCAAATAAAGGGAGAAAAGATGGCTGCGCCAAAACTTATTGGCTTCAGTCATTTTTCTTTTGGCTGCACCTGTTGAATGAGTAGAAGCTACATGAATTCAGTTTACTTTAGTTTATTAGCTCTATATATAAGCTAAACCAAAGTAAACTATATTTAGTTGCTTGTCTATATGCCTATGTCTATTATTGTAAGAGCAGTTTGCAGACAAAAAAGGGAAACGTAGGCCGAAGAGATTTTTCTTTTGTGACTACTAATCAATGTCCCTTGAAGCGGAAAGAAGAGCTGCTCACGGTAATATTCGCCCCCCCCTGTGCAAACAAATGAAGGGAATGAAACCTAATGAAAATAGAAAAGGTCAGAATTAGCTTTAATCGACGATTTTGTTTCTGTATTGTTTCTTAATTGAAGGTGTAAAAATATAAATGAATTGATTATAAGTAAATTATATATAGTGAAAATTGCATTAATTTCAAATTTCCAGATAATGTTGATGAAAATAAGGAACAGTAATAGAACAATGTTTTTTTCTGAAAAAAAAGACTCGTACTGAAAAAAAGAATAAACTAGTGTAAAGAGATTTATTATCAAAAAGTATGGATTGATTTTTCGGATCTTTATGCCGTAGATGATAAAATCCCAGTTGTTCCTGAATTTGATAATCCATTGTTCCATCATAAATTCATCCTTTGAAAATTATAAATAGAAGAAATTGTATTTAATCTATAATGTATTAGGACATTATGATTCTGTATTAGAATAAAAAACTTCCTGCAACAAGAATCGCAGGAAGTTTCTCTATGTTTGGCTAATCTGAATTATTTGTTCAGAGCGGTAGCAACATCCACGGCGCAGGCTACGGTACAACCTACCATCGGGTTGTTTCCGATGCCGAGGAATCCCATCATTTCTACGTGAGCAGGAACCGATGAAGATCCGGCGAATTGAGCGTCTGAGTGCATACGTCCCATGGTATCTGTCATACCGTATGAGGCAGGTCCGGCAGCCATATTGTCGGGATGCAGGGTGCGGCCTGTTCCACCTCCGGAAGCTACTGAGAAGTAGGGTTTTCCTGCCAATACACGTTCTTTTTTGTAAGTACCGGCAACCGGGTGTTGGAAGCGGGTCGGGTTGGTAGAGTTACCGGTAATGGATACATCTACACCTTCTTTCCACATGATGGCAACGCCTTCGCGAACGTCGTCGGCACCGTAGCATTTTACTTTGGCACGGGGACCGTCTGAGTAGGCAATTTCACGAACCACTTTCAGCTCGCCCGTATAGTAGTCGAATTGTGTTTGCACATAGGTAAATCCGTTGATACGGGAGATGATTTGAGCGGCATCTTTTCCCAAGCCGTTCAGGATACAACGCAACGGTTCTTTCCGTACTTTGTCAGCTTTGGCTGCGATTTTGATAGCTCCTTCTGCGGCCGCGAAAGATTCGTGTCCGGCCAGGAAAGCGAAACATTTTGTTTCTTCACGCAACAACATGGCTGCCAGGTTACCGTGTCCCAGGCCCACTTTACGGTCGTCAGCAACCGAGCCGGGAATACAGAATGATTGCAGCCCAATACCGATGGCTTCGGCAGCTTCGGCAGCGTTTTTGCAACCTTTTTTCAAAGCGATGGCAACCCCTACTACATAAGCCCATTTGGCATTTTCGAAGCAGATGGGTTGAGTTTCTTCACACGTTTTATAAGGATCGAGTCCGTAAGATTCGCAGATAGCGTTGGCCTCTTCGATATCTTTGATGCCGTTAGCGTTCAAAGCAGCGATAATCTGTTTGATACGACGGTCTTGACTTTCAAATTTTACTTCTCTAATCATAGTTTCTTCCTCCTTATATTATTCTTGACGTGGATCGATATATTTAACTGCACCCTGTTCAGCAGTGAAACGGCCGTAAGTACCGGTTACTTTTTTCAATGCTTCGTTCGCGTCGGTTCCTTTTTTGATTTCATCCATGAATTTGCCCAGGTGAACGAATTCATACCCGCAGATTTCATCGTTTTTGTCCAGGGCGATGGTTTTGATATAGCCTTCGGCCATTTCCAGGTAGCGAGATCCTTTGGCCAGTGTTCCGTACAATGTACCTACCTGGCTACGTAAACCTTTGCCTAAGTCTTCCAGTCCGGCACCGATCATCAAACCGCCTTCTGAGAAAGCTGATTGTGTACGACCGTAAACGATTTGCAGGAACAATTCGCGCATGGCTGTATTGATTGCATCACAAACCAAGTCGGTGTTCAAGGCTTCCAAAATGGTTTTACCCGGAAGAATTTCTGATGCCATGGCAGCCGAGTGGGTCATACCCGAGCAACCGATGGTTTCAACCAATGCTTCTTGAATAACACCGTTTTTCACGTTTAACGTCAATTTGCAGGCACCTTGTTGGGGAGCACACCATCCGATACCGTGAGTCAAGCCTGAAATATCGATTACTTCTTTGGCTTTTACCCATTTCCCTTCTTCTGGAATGGGAGCGGGCCCGTGGTTGGGGCCTTTTTTTACAACACACATGTGTTCTACTTCGTGTGAATACATCATAATTCGCTCTTTTTTATTTAAGTGAAAATTTCTGACTGTTTTTAGTCATGCAAAGGTAGAATTATTCTTGATTTATACCAACTATTTGGTATGGATAAATTTGCACAAAGGTTGGTTAATTGATGTTTAACTCTCCGATGGTGGCTTCTTTTGAGGAGGGTATTTTCTGTTTTGACGATACGGGAATTATTTAGTCAGGGGGGTAAATAAGAAACGTCCTTGAATTTTCAAGGACGTTTCTTATTTTGCCAATCAAGAGATTACACTCTTTTTTCTTTGATTCTGGCCTTTTTACCGGTGAGGGCGCGCAAGTAGTACAATTTGGCGCGGCGTACTTTACCGATTTTATTTACCGTAATGCTGTCGATAAACGGAGATTCGATGGGAAAAATTCTTTCTACACCGATGTTTTCAGACATTTTA
>DVNA01000190.1 GCA_018714665.1 Candidatus Gallibacteroides avistercoris
ATTCCATATAAAAAATAACACTCTATTAACAAAAGATAATATCATTAAAAATGCGTGTGTAATAGCAGAAGATTCTAATTCCATTATTCTTGGATCTATTGAAAAGATTCAGGAGAAAAAAGTTTATATCAACATTTATCAACAGCGAATCAAACCTTATGCAATGTTTGAATGTAAACGTGTTGGAATAGAAGAAGGCACAAAAAAAGGGCCACAAACCATAGAAAAAGCAAAACAAGGAGCATATGTTGCCAAAACGACATCTTCCCTCCAAAAAATAAGGAATGAGCAAGGATGTTTATATGGAGTTATATATCAAAATAATCAACCAATCATTGCACCCTATAATGAATTGTTACAATCTATAATCAACAATGGGAATAATAAACTATTAAAAGATTTCACTTTATCAATTGGTATTGTCAGTAACCACGGCAATTGGTTTACATCAAAAGATCAGAATAAGGAATTAAAAGTATTAGCACAATCTTACGATTGGCTTCTATTTTTATCAGATCACGGATTAGCTCAGTTCATTACAGATTTATTATTAAAGCCCATTAAACAATATCAAATCATACAAGACTCTTTTCTCAATAGTTATAAAGAAGATAAGAAAAATAACATTTTTACTAAAATAAAAATGGATTATAATGCAAATATTGCATTATCTGAATATTTTCACAACAATATTTCCATCATTGAGCAATGGTTCAATGTTATTACCCCAGAAAAGGAAAAAATCAATATGCTCAAACAAGAATTAGAAATACTTAAAGAAAAGGATTGGAGGTCTATTCTATGACAGCAGGAAGAAAAGTCAATACATTAACTCAAAACTGGTGTACCCCTCCAAAATATGTAAACGCAATTAAACGATTCTGGAACGGTAATATAGAACTAGATCCTTGCTCAAATAACCATTCCATAGTAAATGCTTTAACTGAATACAAACTACCTCAACACGATGGGCTACAAGAAAGTTGGAATTTTAAAACTATATATGTAAATCCCCCTTATGGAGCAGACCGAAATAGAGGAACAACAATAAAAAATTGGTTAGCAAAATGTTGCCAAGCTCATTTAGAATTTAATTCTGAAATTATTGCTCTAATTCCAGTAGCTCCCAACACAACTCATTGGAAAAAATATATATTCGGACAAGCTTCTGCCATCTGTTTTTTATATGACACAAGGCTTCGTTTCTTTGTTGACGGATTAGATAGCGGAAAAGGAGCCCCTATGGCATGTTGTCTTATATATTGGGGAAATAATTTTGACCGTTTTTTCAACAATTTTATTGAGTATGGAGCCGTTGTTGATATTAAAAATTTACAACTTAAAAAAATTGGAGAAGATGTTCTTCATCTAAATATATTTCCCTCCTAACACTTTATTTATTTTTCCTTTATTTAATAATTCAAAAAAGACATAACCCAATGAACAAACAACAGTTATTTGAAAACATAAAACGCAAAAAGTCGTTTTTATGCGTGGGGCTGGATACGGATATCAAAAAGATACCCCCTCACCTATTGGAATACAAAGAGCCCATATTCTCTTTCAACAAAGAGATTATCGACGCAACGGCCGACCTATGCGTTGCCTACAAACCCAACCTGGCCTTTTACGAAAGTCTGGGCGTTGAAGGGTGGATGGCTTTTGAAAAAACGGTACGTTACATCAAGGAAAAATATCCCGATATTTTCATCATTGCCGATGCCAAACGCGGAGATATCGGCAACACCTCCGAAATGTATGCCCGCAGCTTTTTCGACCACCTCAACATAGATGCGGTAACCGTTGCTCCCTATATGGGCGAAGACAGTGTCAAACCATTCCTGCTGTATCCTGAAAAATGGGTCATTGTTCTGGGGCTTACCTCGAACAAAGGTTCGCAAGATTTTCAACTGACTGCCGATTGCAACGGTGAACGTCTATTTAAAAAGGTAATGCGTGTTTCGCAACAATGGGCATCGGATGAGCAAATGATGTATGTGGTAGGCGCTACACAAGGACGACTGTTTGAAGATGTACGAAAAATCGTTCCCGACCATTTCCTGTTGGTCCCCGGCGTCGGTGCACAAGGAGGCAGCCTGCAAGAGGTGGCTCAATACGGTATGAACAGCCAATGCGGATTATTGGTAAATTCGTCCAGGCAGATTATCTATGCCGATAAGTCCGAGGCATTTGCACAAGTCGCACGCCAACAGGCCCAAACGGTACAACAACAGATGAGCGAACTTTTAAAAGCAAAAGGTATTTTATAATATTTTGCCATAAAACCGATACTTTTTTATAACAAACGGTATCGCCTGATACAAAATATTTCGTATTTTTGTATGTCATAACCAAGAAATCATTTCAAAATCATATCAAAATGCAAACGATTGATAATTTTAATTTTGCCGGAAAAAAGGCATTTGTACGTGTAGATTTTAACGTACCTCTGGATGAAAACTTCAACATTACCGACGACACGCGTATGCGTGCAGCTTTGCCGACGTTAAAGAAAATCATCGCCGACGGTGGCAGCGTCATTGTTGGTTCTCACCTGGGACGTCCCAAAAAAGGTCCGGAAAACAAATTCTCTCTGAAACACATCGTAGCTCATCTGTCAGAATTACTGGGCCAACCCGTTAAATTCGTTGATGACTGCAAAGGCCCGAAAGTAAAAGAAGCCGTTGCAGAACTGAAACCGGGAGAAGTATTGGTACTTGAAAACCTCCGTTTCTATGCCGAAGAAGAAGGTAAACCCCGCGGATTGGCAGAAGATGCTACCGACGAAGAAAAAGCTGCTGCCAAAAAAGCTGTCAAAGCCAGCCAAAAAGAGTTTACCAAAGAGTTGGCAGAATTGGCAGACGTATATGTAAACGACGCTTTCGGAACGGCTCACCGGGCACACGCTTCTACGGCCTTAATGGCTGCTTATTTCGCTCCCGAAAACAAAATGTTCGGCTACCTGATGGAAAAAGAGGTGAAAGCCGTAGAAAAAGTGATGAACGACATCAACCGTCCGTTTACAGCCATCATGGGAGGTTCCAAAGTCTCTTCTAAAATCGAAATCATCGAAAACCTGCTGAACAAGGTGGACAACCTGATTATCACTGGTGGTATGACCTACACCTTTACCAAAGCCATGGGTGGTAAAATCGGTATGTCTATCTGCGAAGACGACAAACTGGACTTGGCCCTCGAACTGATGAAAAAAGCCAAAGAAAAAGGAGTTAACCTGGTATTGGCCGTAGATGCCAAAATAGCAGACTCTTTCAGCAATGAAGCAAACACCCAGTTCTGTGACGTAAATGAAATCCCCGACGGATGGGAAGGCCTCGACATCGGCCCGAAATCTGAAAAAATATTTGCCGACGTTATCAAACAATCAAAAACCATTTTGTGGAACGGTCCTACCGGAGTATTTGAATTTGAAAACTTTACTCACGGGTCTCGTTCAGTAGGCGAAGCCATCGTCGAAGCTACCAAGAACGGAGCATTCTCTTTGGTTGGTGGTGGCGACTCGGTTGCTTGCGTCAACAAATTCGGACTGGCAAACGGCGTATCGTATGTTTCTACCGGTGGTGGTGCTCTGTTGGAAGCCATCGAAGGAAAAGTACTTCCGGGTATTGAAGCTATCCGCGGATTCTAAACAACGATTCGATTTCGGAATATAAAAACAAGAGGATTGTCGTATTACTATATACACAATCCTCTTTTTTACATCAATCACCTTATTTCTTGTTTTAAAATATTTTGTACATTTGCTCGAAAACAACAAATTTCATCAATGAAAACACAAACATTCAGCCTATTGATAGCTGCATCGCTGTTCTGCGCCTGTCAATCGGACAAAACAAACGGACCTCAAAACAACAATCCGCTCCCGGAATGGGCATTGGGGGGATTTGTCCGTCCGGAAGGAGCCAATCCGGTAATAGAACCGGACACGACTACAAAATTCAACTGCCCAATGCGAAAAGCTCCGGTAGCATGGGAAGAGAGTGATACATTCAATCCTGCCGCCGTATCAAAAGACGGAAACATTTACGTCTTATATCGAGCCGAAGACAACTCGGCAACCGGTATCGGCAAACGAACCTCCCGCATCGGACTGGCAGAAAGCCCCGACGGCATAACCATGACCAAACGGAAAGAACCGGTCATGTATCCGGATGAAGACAACGTCAAAGAGTTTGAATGGGAAGGCGGATGCGAAGACCCTCGCGTAGCCGTTACCGAAGATGGCACCTTTGTCATGGCATACACTGCCTGGAACCGACAAGTACCCAGGCTCTGTATTGCCACCTCCAAAGATCTCATTACATGGAAAAAGCATGGACCGGCTTTTGCCAAGGCCTACGACGGGCGGTTTAAAGACATGGCCTGCAAATCCGGTTCCATCGTAACAAAAGTGATAAACGGTAAACAAGTCATCACCAAAGTAAACGGCAAATATTTCATGTACTGGGGCGAGCATCAGGTTTGCGTGGCAACATCCGACAACCTGATAGATTGGACTCCGGCCCTCGACGAATCGGGCGAATTATTGGGAGTTATCAAAACCCGTCCGGGATTCTTCGACAGCAGTTTGACCGAATGTGGCCCTCCTGCCGTTATGACAGACAAAGGGATCTTGTTATTATACAACGGACGCAACTCGACGGACGACAAATGCGACCCCCGTTTTAATAAGGGGGCCTATTGTGCCGGCCAGGTTCTGTTCGACCTGAATGACCCGTATAAGGCCATTGCGCGATTGGACGTTCCGTTCTTCCGCCCCATGGATGACTTTGAAAAGAGCGGCCAATATGTACAAGGTACCGTATTTATAGAAGGCCTGGTATATCACCAAAACAAATGGTTCCTCTATTACGGATGTGCCGACTCCAAAGTTGGCGTCGCCGTCTACGATCCGGCCAACCGTCAAGGAGGCGACCCTATTCCTGAAACGAAACAACTATAATCAATTTAAATGCACTCTTTATGAAATTAAATCTGCTAAAACCCATTATCGCACTTTTCGTGATTCTAACCTCTTGTGCCCCGAAGCAAGAACCCATCGAACTGTTTAACGGCAAAGACCTCTCCAACTGGAACCTGTTTATTGCCGAAGACAGTACGGTTACTGCCGCCGACATCTTTACGGTAAAAGATGGCGTTATCGACATCAAAGGGAATCCCTTCGGATATATGTACACCAAAGAGACCTACGACAACTTTGACCTGCACGTTGAGTGGCGCTGGTCAGACGGCGTAGGGACAAACAGCGGGATATTCCTCTTTATACAAGAACCTGCCAAGATATGGCCCAATGCGGTTGAATGTCAGTTGCACAAAGGCGATGCAGGAGACTTCGTTTTATTGGGAGGCTCCGACTTGGCTGAATTTAAACTGAAAGAAGGTGAAACCCGTCCTGAATTTCCGGTTGTACAGAAGAAATCGGAATCGTCTGAATTGGCTGTCGGCGAATGGAACCAGGCTGACATCACTTGTAAAGACGGCAACATTACCGTAAAAATCAACGGAAAATTACAAAACAACGGAAGCAAACCGATGTTTAAATCGGGACATATCGGCCTACAAAGCGAAGGTGGCCCCATCCAGTTCCGGAATGTAAAACTCACCCCCATCAAATAAAAAACAGTCTATCGGAACGGATTACTCCGTTCCGACTATTTAATAACCATAAAGCACAAAAATGATGAATAACAGACGCGAATTTCTGAAAAATGCCTCTCTCCTAACCATCGGGTCTTGGTTGATTGGCGGAACAGGTTCTTCCTTGTTGGCTGCACCACAAAAGATAACCGGTAAAAAGAGTTTTGGATTGCAGATCTACTCCTTGGGAGGTGAACTGACCAAAGACCTGGCTAACAATATGCAGAAGCTGAAAAAGATGGGCTATTCATACCTCGAACTGGCCGGATACGGCGACGGGAAGGTATATGGCGTAGAGATGATGGAATTTAAAAAAATCACCGAAGATGCAGGATTGAAAATCACCAGTTCCCATGTCAACCCTCCGGTATGGAAATATGAACCGGGAAACATTGAATCCATCAAGGACTTCTGGAAAAAAACAGCCGACGATCACGTCAAACTCGGGGTGAAATACATGATACAGCCGGGACAACCCAGTACCAACAGTACCGAAGAGGTAAAATATGTATGCAACGTATTCAACGAAGCCGGCAAAATTGCCAACAATGCCGGAATAAAATTTGGCTACCACAACCATGATCGCGAATTTGCCAAAGTGGTGCCCGGAGGAAAAGCCTACAACATCGACCGACACAGTAAAGGAAGTATCATTTACGATCTCTTTGTCAAAAATACGGATCCCAATTTGGTAATGTTTGAGTTGGATGTTTACTGGTGTGTAATGGGTGGGCAAGACCCGGTTGAATATATGCAGAAATATGCCGACCGTATCCAGGCCCTGCACATAAAAGACCGTCAGGTTCTGGGTAAAAGCGGTATGATGAACTTTGAAACCATCTTCGACCAGGCTTATGCCAATAAAATAGAAGACTTTTATGTAGAATTGGAAGGTATGCCCCGAGGTCATACGCAATTTGAAGGGGTTGAGGGTTGTGCCGAATACCTCAAAAAAGCCAAATTCGTAAAATAGTCCCCTAATATTGAACCGGATTCAGGAAAGAGCAATTATTTTCACTCGTCGGGACGGATAATCTCGTCCCTTGGCGATTGCACTCCCTGACCTTTTATGGGAACGACATCTCTCTGAATCCGGTTTTTTCTTTTTCAACAGAACACTATTCCTCTACCCTGGGCTTGATTGGAAAGTTTTTAAACAAAGCCGCTACCGCCTTCTCCACCTCTTCGGATTCCTTTATTTTATGATCGGCCCGATCTACCAAATTCCCGACAGAAGCGGTATATAGATACATATCGTTGCGGGTATCGATCATGTCCATCGTCAAAACTCCCTCCTTGTTTATGCCGGTAATCACCTGGGCATCTTGATAGTAATCCCGGTAATAGGCTTCCCTTCTCGAAACAAAGAACGGCGTTACCGGAGGAATCGCATCCTTGGTCTCGATGTTGTCGGTTACCACAATGCCGATATTAATCAACAAATCGGCGTTGGGAGACTCTTTGTATCCCCGCATCAACATCTGTGTTTTAACGGCATTGGAGATGATATTGAAATCGCGCATACTGAACCGTACGGGAAGCAACGAAGCATCGGGCGATGCAATGCGAAACGTATGATAGGCCGACAAATCGGCCTTATTTACAACCATACTGTTCAACAAGGTATAAGGAGAACAACCCAAAACACTCAGAAAAATCGATATCCCCAATAAAAACTGTTTCATAATAAAAGAAGAGATAGTTGTCTTTTATCAAAACAAACTATCTTTTCTTTTGTTCGTCGATTATTCCTATCACAACACGTGGTTTTTTCTCCTACGTATATACGAGTGTGATTCTTATAACGTATCCGAAAAACAAGAGTATCAACGGCGCCGATCCATCTGCTCCTGCAACAGCGGTATCTCTTTTTGTCGCTGTTGCAAAAGTTTGATATAATTATCCATACTTCTCAGTTCTTCAATATTTTTCTCTCTAACGGCGGGTTGGTTAAACAAGTCGTACGATTTCTTGGCCCAGTCTATGGCTGCGGAAAAATCATCCCGCATCTCACATACAACTGCCATGTTCGATGCGGCCTTGGCCCGTAGGGTTTCTCCCTCGCCGGTTTCATACAGATGCTCCCATAAATAGGATGCCTCTTCCCACTTGTCCTGTATAACATAACGTTCTGCATCCAACATGGAGGTATTACCCGTCACATAAACATAACGTTCAGACAAACGCAGGTACGGAATAAATCGGTTGATATTTTGCGAAGCAAAATAGGCAATAGCATCCGAAACTTTATCCATCAAGAAATGCATATCGTCCAGATAGAATCCCCATCCACCGGAGTTCCATACCATCGTATCGACGCAAATATGTGTTTGGGGGGTATCGTCGTTCCCCGGTTCGTATATTTTGAAGAATGTTTTACCAACAAACTCCAAAACCAACTCATTGGTTCGGGAAAAATAGGTTTTATCGATAACCATTTGAAAACCGTCCATCGAGATAACCGTCTGGGCGCCGGTTGCATCCCTCACCTCGTCCAACAATCCGGGAGACATTCTTTTCAAGATCATCGACGAGGTATCGGCAATACTGCCGATCGTAACCAAATCGAAATAGGGACTGTGTGAAATGGAATCTGCCACGATAGCCAACATATCCATCGCCAATGAATCTGCATCCATCAACGAAAATTCCGGACCGCCTCCCTCTGAAATGGTACATTTACTACTTCCGAGTGCATTATTGACAAATGCTATATTCCGGATATAGACCGGGAAAGTAATTTTGGCCGGATGTACCGTTTCGACATCTACATACCGGATATACGACGAACGGCACGATGCCAATATCAACAGCGAAAGGGCTACAACAGCAAAATATTGAAATCGAATTTTCATATATACAATTTTTTGTAACGAGGTATTACTTATCTACAAATATAAACAATCGTACAAAACGGAACTCTTTTTTTACATTTTTTCTATGCTCCTTTAAATAAAAATAGCCCCGTATCCTGTTTGATACGAGGCTATCATTGTATTAGAGGTAGTTCTTATTTTCTTCGCAACGCAGCGATACTTTCTTGCAACGATTTTATTTTGCTTTCAGCATCAGCCTGCTTTTTCCGCTCAGCCTCTACCACCTTGGCCGGGGCATTGTCGACAAAGCGTTCGTTATTCAACTTGGCCAATACCGATTTCAGGAATCCCTGCATATAAGCCAACTCTTCTTCTTGTTTTTTAAGTTCGGCCGCTACGTCGATGCTGTTCCCCAACGGAACGGCATATTCGGTTGTCCCCACCAGGAACGAAGCAGCGGTAGCATCTTTTTCCTGTTCCGGTTTAATCTCGGAGACATTCGCCACTTTTACAATAACCGGATTCAACGTATCGTCGTGTGCACCCATTACCTGTAAAACCAACGATTCCTTGTTGGCGATACCCTTCTGCAAACGGATGGTACGGATACCGGCAACAATCTCTTTGGCCCGTTCAAAACGTTCGATAATCGATGGATCATAAGATTTCGCCTTGGGTTGCAGGGAGATTACAATGCTTTCTCCCTCTTTGCGATCTGCCAGATGCTGCCACAACTCTTCGGTTATAAAGGGCATAAACGGGTGCAACAGTTTCAACAGCGCGTCGAAAAAGCGCAACGTAGCCTGATATGTCTTTTTATCGACCGGTTGTTGGTAGGCGGGTTTTATGGTTTCGAGATACCAGGAGGAGAATTCATCCCAGAATAGTTTATAAATGACCATGAGGGCCTCCGACAGACGGTACTTGCCAAACAGGTCGTCCACCTCCTCTATGGTCCTGCTCAACAAGGCGTCGAACCACTCGACGGCTATTTCGGATGAACGGGGTTGTTCTATCGCGTCGTCCACCTGCCAGCCTTTTACCAAACGGAAGGCGTTCCAGATTTTATTATTGAAGTTGCGACCCTGTTCGCAAAGGGCATCGTCGAAGAGGATGTCGTTGCCGGCAGGGGCCGAAAGCATCATCCCCATGCGGACTCCGTCGGCTCCATATTTGTCAATCAACTCCAACGGGTCGGGAGAATTGCCCAACGACTTGGACATCTTCCGGCCGATTTTGTCGCGGACGATTCCCGTAAAATAGACATTCTTGAATGGATAGGTCTTTTCGTATTCGTAACCGGCCATAATCATACGAGCTACCCAGAAGAAGATAATATCGGGGGCTGTTACCAGGTCGGTAGTGGGATAATAGTATTTAATCTCTTCGTTCCCGGGATTGGAGATACCTTTGAACAAAGAGATAGGCCACAACCACGAAGAGAACCAAGTATCCAGACAATCTTCATCTTGTCGCAGGTCAGACAGTTGCAACGCGTCGTTTCCACTCTTCTGGCGGGCCAACGCCAATGCTTT
Source organism: Candidatus Gallibacteroides avistercoris (assembly GCA_018714665.1). Lineage (GTDB taxonomy): Bacteria > Bacteroidota > Bacteroidia > Bacteroidales > CHK158-818 > Gallibacteroides > Gallibacteroides avistercoris. The sequence goes on from DVNA01000190.1 coordinate 10,007, forward strand.
TTCGGGCGTGGAGGCTACCACATAACCGCCTTGCGGCAAATAGTATGCGGGAATTTGATGCCCCCACCAGAGCTGACGCGAGATACACCAGTCTTTGATGTTCTCCATCCAGTAACGGTAAGTGTTTTTGTATTTGGCCGGATAGAACCGGATATCGTCGTTCATTACTGCCTCTAATGCAGGACGTGCCAGATCGGACATTTTCAGGAACCATTGCATGGAGAGTTTGGGCTCTATCACCACGTTGGTACGTTCTGAATAACCTACTTTGTTGTCGTAATCTTCAATCTTCTCCATCAACCCGGCGGCAGCCAAATCTTTTTCGATCTGTTTGCGGACCTCGAACCGGTCTTGCCCCACGTACAATCCTCCTCGCGGACTGATCGTTCCGTCATCTTCAAAAATATCGATGGTTTCCAGCTGGTATTTTTCGCCCAACATATAGTCGTTTACGTCGTGAGCCGGGGTTACCTTCAAACAGCCGGTTCCGAAATCCATCTCCACGTAATCGTCCATGATAATGGGAACGGCTCTATTTACCAACGGGACAATCACTTTTTTCCCTTTGAGCCAGGTATAGCGTTCGTCATGGGGATTGACACAAACGGCCGTATCGCCCAGGATCGTCTCCGGACGGGTTGTAGCCACTACTATGTATTTATCTTCGCCCTCTACAAAGTAACGCAGGTAATAGAGTTTGCTGTGTTCTTCCTTGTAAATCACCTCCTCGTCAGACAAGGCGGTTTTGGCAGACGGGTCCCAGTTTACCATCCGGACACCGCGGTATATCAACCCTTTGTTGTACAAATCTTCAAAGACATCCAACACACTCTGCGAACGTTCTTCGTCCATGGTAAATCCGGTACGGCTCCAATCGCATGATGCGCCCAACTTTTTCAGCTGTTCCAGGATAATACCCCCGTGTTTACGCGTCCACGCCCACGCGTGTTCCAGAAACTGTTCTCGGGTCAGATCGGTTTTCTTGATACCTTCTGAGGCCAGCTTGGCTACTACCTTGGCTTCGGTGGCGATAGAGGCATGGTCGGTTCCCGGAACCCAGCAGGCATTCTTTCCCTGCATACGAGCCCGACGTACCAATATATCCTGAATTGTATTGTTGAGCATGTGTCCCATGTGCAACACACCTGTTACGTTGGGCGGCGGAATGACGACGGTATAAGGCTCACGGTTGTCGGGAACCGACTTGAATAACTCGTGTTTCAGCCAATAGTCGTACCATTTCGACTCTACCTCTGAGGGATCGTATTTGCTTGCAATTTCCATAATGCTGTTTTTTTGATTTCTTGCGAGGCACAAAAATACAAAATATTCACACTTGCCGGGCCTGTTTCTGAGAAAAATAACAATATCTTTTTTACTTTTGTGTCGTTTTTTAAAACAGTTGATTGTTCATCTTAACCATTGTCATTATAATGTCGAAAATTAAACTCACCTTCCTGCTGGCGCTTATAACTCTTTTCAGCGCACAGGCCCAGCAATATCCGAAACGGGAATTTCGCGGTGCCTGGATACAAACCGTATATCAGTCGCAATACCAGAATATGGACAAGGACGAAATGCAACGTTATTTTACGGACATTCTGGATAAACTCAAACTGTACGGTATCAATGCCGTTATTTTCCAGATACGCCCCATGGCCGATGCGTTCTATAAATCGGACCTGGAACCGTGGAGCAAATACTTTACCGGAAGACAGGGACAGGCCCCCTCTCCGGAATGGGACCCGCTCGAATTCATGATTGAAGAGTGCCATAAACGCAACATGGAGCTCCATGCCTGGATGAACCCCTTCCGGGTAGCTACCGGCGGGACAGAGCCGACTGATCCGAATCATATCTACTACCAACACCCCGAATGGTTTGTAC
>DVNA01000191.1 GCA_018714665.1 Candidatus Gallibacteroides avistercoris
CTATCCCCAGGGGATTGTCGGCCCGATTTACTCTCAACTGATCCAATCCGGAACGATCGGCACACGATTGGAAACCGATTGCCAAACTTACCAACAGGTAAACGATGATGGTGTGTCTCTTTTTCATATTGTATCGTATTTAATTCTCTTTTTATCCGTTTTCGACAGACAACATACAGTAATATACGGTAGTAAAGAAATCCCGTACATAGGGAATCTTATCCAGAACAACCAGTTTGCGCGGTTTTAAACCAAACTTGATCTGGTAGTTGGGATTGATGAAATAGCAAGTTTCATACACCACCCGATAGCCGCTTTCCCGTGCATACCGTTTAAACTGTTCAATCCAAATGCCGGTCTCCTTGATCTGCTTCAATCCTTCGATGGTTCTCGGGTTTTCGCCAAACCATTTTAGCATCCCGGTATATAGGAACATAGGTAACAGATGATAGAACGGAATGGATGAGGCCAAACGTGTTCGGCAGGTCTGTTGATGGCCGCCAAAAGGCATCGGCCAAGGAGGGAACGCGAAAAAGATACGTCCTTCGGGTTTCAGGAACTGTTTCAACACGCCCATGAAACGTCGTTGGTTAGGGATATGTTCTATGGTATCACGAAGGAAAACCAGATCGAACAACCCGATATCCTGAGACGTAAGGTTATATATATCTTCGTAAATCAGTTTGACTTTTTCGTGATTGGGATGGTCGCTGAAAATTTTATTTCCCAGTTCTATCTTCCACTCCATCAAATCAACGCCTACACATTCACATCCTTTGTCGAGAAACGGGGTTAGATTCCCCCCCTCACCGCAACCGATCTCCAATACCCGGGTTTGAGGCGTTATCGCCACAAAACGGGAAATATACGGAATTACATACGTTTGGGTCGTATAAATCTGTTCTCTGAAATAGAGCTCTCTGTCGGTGTGTCGTTTTTGCATATAAGCAGCAGATAAACGTTTTTAATTATTCTATATAAAGCAGATTTCTATGCTATGCGCAAACAAAGGTACGTAAAATTGCACGGACAGCTTCCGTGCGACAGAAACAATTTCAATCTGTTTCGTCCTCCTCGGCCGGTTTCAGCGACGAAGGCAACTCTTTTTTGGCCTTTACACCCAGTTTTATCAACTTCTGGGCCTGACCTATCAGGTTGCCACTACCCTCTTTGAGCTGGTTAAACGCTTCGTTATAACTTTTGGAGGCATTTCCCAAGTGTTTTCCTATCTCATTCATCTTCTCGACAAACCCTACGAATTTATCGTACAAACGGGCTCCCCGCTCTGCAATATCGAGTGCATTCTGGTTTTGTTGTTCGCGTTTCCAGAGATCCACTACCAGTTTCAACGCGGCAATGAGGTTGGTGGGACTGATCAATAAAACCCGTTTGGAGTAGGCATATTGCCATAAATTGGGGTCTTTCTGCATCGCCACCAGATAGGCCGGTTCGTTGGGAATGAACATCATCACAAAGTCCAACGATGCGACATGGTCCTGATAATGTTTAGACGCCAATTCGTCAATATGGCTTTTGACGGAACGGATGTGTTCTGACAACGCTTTTTCCGACTCACCGATATCTTCGGCATCAACATACCGAGTATAGGCCGTCAAAGAGACTTTTGAATCGATGATGATCCGTCGGTTATCGGGATAGACAACCATCACGTCGGGACGCATCCGTTTCCCGTTTTCGTTCAAGACGAGATGTCCCATATCGTCTGTCAAGGTCTCCTGTACAAAATATTGTTGATTTTTAGTTAATCCCGACTTTTCGAGAATACTTTCCAGAATGACCTCTCCCCAATCACCTTGTGTCTTGGAATCCCCTTTCAAGGCTTTTGTCAGGTTATTGGCCTCTTGGCTAATCCGTTGGTTCAGTTCGACCAGCTCTTTGATACGACTGTCCAGGCTAAACCGTTCTTTCGACTCTTTATCGTAGGTCTCCTCTACTTTGGTTTTAAATTCTGACAATTTTTCTTGCAACGGGGCCAATATACGGTCTATGTTCTCTTTATTCAGCTCGGTAAAACGCTTACTCTTCTCTTCGAAAATGGTATTGGCCATCAACTTGAACTCGTTGTTCATTTGCGTCCGTAGATTCTCCATTTCAATTTGTTGCGTCTGCATTTTTTCCGCCAATGTACGATTCTCTGCGGCAAGCTCTATCGCTCTCCTGGCATGAGCTTCCCGGTCGGCGACTGTTTCGGCCAGGCGTTCTTCCAATTTCAGACGGACTTCGTTGTTTTGTTCAGACTCCCGTTCCAACATATCGATCCGGGCCTCTGCCACAGCTTTTTCCTGATACCACCGAACAGAATCTTCCTTTAAACGAATCCGTTCAGCATCACTCTCCTCCTGACGACGTTTCTGCTCTTGTTCCGCCCTTTTACGTACAAATACATAAAGTACCAAGAATATGATACCAACCAATAATCCTACAATAAAATAAACGAACTCCATCATTTTACTACCTGAACAATTTGTACACCGACATAAACGAACAACAATCCCAACGCAAAACTGGACAAGGCATACAAGGCCATGGTTCCAAAAGCATTCTCTTTCAACAACGAGAGCGACTCTCCTGCAAAAGTGGAAAACGTGGTAAAACTACCGCAAAAACCAATTACCAAAGCAGCCCGCCATCCTTCGGTAAACCAGTCGGCCCGAGCAAATAATCCAATCAGGATTCCAATCAAAAGACATCCCGACAAATTTACTATCCAGGTAGCCAACGGGAAAGCCGAGTCCCAATGTGATGCGATATAACGGGAGAGTAAATAGCGGGAAATACTTCCCAAAAATCCTCCGGCACCTATACAGAATAACAGCTTCATAAAAAACTTATCTTAGCCGGTTCAGGCGTCGAAACGGAGCTCCTCTCCCCGACACGTTTGGTTCAACTCGCCATTTTCATACGCAATTACCCCGTTTACATAGGTTTGATATACAGTCGCCGGAAAGGTATAACCTTCGAATGGAGACCATCCGCATTTCGACAAGATGTTCTCTTGGTTTACGGTATAGGGGCGTTCAGGATCTATCAATACCAAATCGGCGAAATAACCTTTTCGGATGTATCCCCGGTTCTGAATTTTATATAACTGTGCCGGTGCATGGCACATTTTTTCTACCATCTTTTCCAAGGTTATCTCTCCACGTCGGCATTTATCTATCATGGCCAACAACGAATGTTGCAACAATGGGCCTCCGGATGCAGCTTTCAAACAAGATCCCTGCTTTTCTGCCCACGTATGCGGGGCATGGTCGGTCGCTATCACATCAATGAGATTATTGTTTACCGCCTCGATCAACGCTACACGATCGCTCTCTTTTTTAATAGCCGGATTCCATTTGATACGATTGCCCAACCGAGCATAATCCGAATCGTTGAAAAACAGATGATGTACGCAAACCTCTCCTGTTATTTTCTTTTCTTTCAGCGGCTTATTCTCAAACAACGAAATCTCCCGGGCCGTAGAAAGGTGCAGAATATGTAACCTGGCTCCCGTACGCGAGGCCAACGCTACGGCCTTTGCCGAAGATTGGTAACAGGCCTCTTCACTCCGAATTAAAGGATGGTACGTTACGGGCAGATTTTCGCCATACTGCTTTATAAAACGCTCCCTGTTGGCCTTTATAACCGACTCCTCTTCACAATGCACGGCAATGAGCAGCGGAATTTCTGAAAAGATACGTTCCAAAGCACGGGCATCATCGACCAACATATTTCCGGTAGAAGAGCCCATAAATATCTTTATGCCACAGACACGGTGTGGATCGGCTTTTTTCAGTTCTTCTAAATTTTCATTTGTCGCACCCAAGTAAAAAGAGTAGTTCGCCAAAGAGGTTTCAGCTGCCCGCTGAAATTTCCATTCCAGATTTTCAAGGGTTGTTGTTTGCGGAACGGTGTTGGGCATATCCATAAACGAGGTTACGCCTCCGGCAACAGCCGCAGCAGATTCGCTACCTATATCGCCTTTATGCGTTAATCCCGGTTCCCGAAAATGGACTTGATCGTCTATAATGCCGGGTATCAACCATTTGCCCCGAGCATCCACTACCGCAGACACCGATTGTTCTACCTCTTGCGGCAATTCCCCCGAATATATCTCGGCAATTCTTTCACCGACAAGTAAAAGCGAACCGATATATCGTTCGCCTTCGTTTATAATAAGGGCATTTTTTATAAGTGTCTTTTTCATTTTGTCTCTTTTAATGAAACATCATAAATACAAAGGAATCCGAAAAAAGAGACCATACTACCATTTCATTACTTTCATTTGACAGATAATCCGCTTCAACAAAGGGATATTTTCGGTCCATTCTTTCTCTTGGCAACAATCGCTGCCACTCTCTATTGCGATTTAATCTTTTTTTTTGAATACTTCTTAAACCAACTACCTACGGCCAAACTTATTACGCCAAATACGGCCTCTCCAAATATGGACGAATTCATTTTGCTTACCCCCAGGCGTCTGTTAATGAAGATAATAGGAACTTCTATCAACTTGAATCCACATTTGGAAGCGGTAAACTTCATCTCAATCTGAAAAGCATATCCTTTAAATCGAATTTTATCCAGATCGATGGCTTCGAGCACTTCACGTCGGTAACAGACAAATCCGGCCGTTGTATCGGCTATTTTCATCCCGGTAATCAGTCGTACATATTTAGAGGCAAAATAAGACATAATCACCCGACCCATGGGCCAGTTTACAACATTTACTCCCGAAATATAACGTGAACCGATAGACATATCCGCTCCTTGGCTTACACAAGCATCCAACAGACGAGGCAAATCTTCGGGATTGTGAGAGAAATCGGCATCCATCTCAAAAACATACTCATAGCCGTTTTCAATCGCCCACTTGAAACCGGTAATGTATGCCGTTCCCAGTCCCAACTTGCCGGACCTCTCTATCAAAAAGAGCGAATCGGAAAACTCTTGCTGCAAAGTCTTTACAACAGAAGCCGTCCCATCGGGGGAGCCGTCGTCTATGATCAAGATATGAAAGTGTTCTCCCTGACAAAATACAGAACGAATGATGTCCTCTAC
>DVNA01000192.1 GCA_018714665.1 Candidatus Gallibacteroides avistercoris
AGAAGATAGTATTTTTACTGTTATTTGCTATTCCCACAATCATGTTGTGCAGTTGTAATGCCGATGATAAAAAGGGCGATGATGATCCGGGTGTAACGGGGAAATTAACCGTAGATGTCAAGATAAAATCCCGATCATCGGGAGAAGTAGAGCCGGTATATAAAAGGGTTGTCAGCGGAGATTACTATATAATGGATGCTACCGATGGTACTCCGGGAAACGGAAGCATCTATTACTACAAATGCAAATTCATGCTGTTTGAAGCCGACAATTGTGAATACGACCTAGAAAGTATAAAATCCCAACCAATGGGTACGATTATACAAAAAGGGTTAAGAGACAAAGCCGGGAACTATCATCCCAATCTATTTGTAGGAGGTTTGAATGAAGGGATGTACCGTTTTAACACTTCCGTAGAAACCGGAAAATATTGTATTATGGCAATCTTAGAAAAAGACAATGGCGTTGTAGGAGAAAACAATGCTACTGTCGGGAGTTCATACTCTGCTACAATTGTCGAAGTAAAAGAAAATAAAGAAACAATAGTGGAAAAAATATTCTTGGAAATCGGTAGTTCTTCGGGTAGTTACGATAATTGGGAAAACAATGCTCAATAATTATTTATATTAAGGATAAAAAAGCCAGTCAAGAAACAGACTGGCTTTTTTATTAAACCTAATTATAACGAAAAAAACAGTGAATATTCAATCATTCTTCCTATTATAATTGTTATTTCTTCACAAAAGGAAAAAGTAATGAGTTCAAATATTCCAGAATCAAAAAAAAAGAGAATTGTCATTGTAGGAGGTGGATTCGGAGGGCTGACATTGGCCGAAAAACTTAAAAACAGCTCTTACCAGATTGTTCTTATCGACAAGCTCAATTACCATCAATTTCCACCTCTATTATACCAGGTATCTACCTCCGGACTGGAACCAAGCGCCATATCGTTTCCCTACCGAAAAATTTTTCAACGGCATAACGATTTTTATTTCAGGATGGCGGAAGTTTTTAAGATAAACGCCGGCGAACAAAACATAGAAACCTCTATCGGCAAAATAGATTACGATTACTTAGTCCTGGCAGCCGGGAGCGACAGCAACTATTTTGGAAATGAGAACTTAAAGCAATATACATTTCCGATGAAAAGTATTCCCGAATCTCTTACACTACGAAACCGACTTCTCCAAAACTTAGAAAAGGCTCTCACGGCAAACAACTCGAAGCAAAGACAGGCGTTATTGAACGTGGCTATTGTCGGGGCAGGTGCTACCGGAGTGGAAATTGCCGGTGCTATTGCCGAAATGAAACGTTATATTCTACCCAAAGATTATCCGGACTTAAACATAAAGGAGGTACAGATTCTTCTGATAGAGGGTTCGGACAGGATACTCCGAGCCATGTCTTACCAAGCATCACAGAAGGCCCAATCTTTTTTAGAAGAGATGGGCGTTACGGTAAAATTAAACACCATGGTAGAGAACTACGACGGGAATCTCCTACAATTCAGCAATGGGGAGAGTTGGACAACGGCTACTGTTATTTGGTGCAGTGGCGTCAAAGGAGTTGATTTTAACGGAATTCCTCAAAATGTCATGGGGCGAGGGAACCGAATCAAGGTAAACCGATACAATGAAATAGAAGAGCTACCTCACATCTTTGCCATAGGCGACATTTGCCTTCAAAGCGAACCGGCATACCCCAATGGTTATCCACAGGTGGCTCCGGTGGCAATCCAACAAGGCAAACACCTGGCAAATAACTTTCTACGTCTGGAACAAGGGATACAGTTGCTACCCTTTTGTTACAATGATAAAGGCAGTATGGCCACCATCGGACGGAACAAAGCGGTTGCCGATTTACTCGGATTACGGTTCAGCGGACTATCGGCCTGGATATTATGGATGACTGTACATTTGATGTCGATATTGGGAGTAAAAAATAAAATAATCATTCTCCTGAACTGGGTATGGAATTACTTTACTTACGACCAGTCGTTACGCCTTATTATAAAACCATCCTCACACCCCAAAATATAACATTCTTTATAGAATGATTATTCCAAAGTTCATTTCACTTATCGTATTGTATATAAAAAAGATATGATTCTATTATTTTTTATCCGAGACTCTTCTCCCCTCAAATTCTGAAAAAATATAAACAATACGCTTGCAGGATAAAAAATTTAGTCCTATATTTGCATCGCATTTGAGGGGGAGGGAGAGAAGCCCCTGATAAAGCAAAAAGGTGTGGTAGTTCAGCTGGTTAGAATACCTGCCTGTCACGCAGGGGGTCGCGGGTTCGAGTCCCGTCCATACCGCAACAATATTCAAAGGCCTTTGGAAGTTACCGACTTTCAGAGGCTTTTTTATTTCCTATAAACTTTATCGGAAAATTTCTTGAACTACCATCATACAATAGATGTTATCGATACATAACAATTTATTTTATAATCAAATAAAATCCACAAGATTATTCCCCAAGAACAATCTTTCTTCTTATCTTTGAGGGAAATAGCAATTATCATCCTTTTTTAACCTGAAAAATAATGAAAATCTATTCCAAAAAGATCGGCATACTGGCAGTCTTGTATCTATACTGTTATTCCTTGCCTGCACAAAAGACAACTTGTCCTGTCGACAAATCAGACTACCAACTTGTATGGCAAGACGAATTTGACCAGGACGGTACACCGAATCCTGATTTCTGGACCTATGAAAATGGTTTTGTCCGTAACCATGAAGCCCAATGGTATCAACCTCAGAATGCGACAATACGCGACGGAGTACTGGTAATCACGGGGAAAAGAGAAACGAAACCCAATCCCAATTACCGGAAAGGGGCTGCCAATTGGCAAGAAAACCGAGAAAACATTGAATATACCTCCGCCTCGGTCATTACGAAAGGACTCAAAGAATTCCAATACGGTTATTTTGAAATCCGAGCCCGTATCCCGGCATGCCGAGGATCGTGGCCAGCCATCTGGCTTTTGGGTAGCACGGGGAAATACGGATGGCCCTCATGCGGAGAAATCGACATCATGGAATACTATCCGCGCAATGGGCAAAACCTACTACACGCAAACGCCTGCTGGGGCGACGACAATGGCAAGAGCGTCTGGGACAGTGCCCACGTACCTTATTCCGAATTTACCCAGCAAGATACAGAATGGGCCTCTTGCTTTCACGTATGGAGTATGGACTGGACAGAAAAATATATCCGCCTTTATCTGGACGGTAGGCTGATGAATGAAATTGATCTGTCGAAAACGATAAATGGCAAACACGGACAATACGAAAATCCATTCCATAAACCCATGTACCTGTTGCTGAATCTGGCGATGGGATCGTCCGGTGGAAATATCCAGGAAGAAAATCTACCCATGCGCTATGAAATAGACTACGTACGGGTATATCAAAAAAAATAAATGAATTTGAGTTATTTATTTCTATGCTTGTATCAAAGGACAAGTTGCCCCTAATCATTTCTCAAAAACAAGGCTTATTTCCTAAAACAGACTGTTTTCAAAAATACTCAAATCCAACAGATTTTACCAAGCAACACATTGAAAATTCGGATTATTACTATCCTCTCAATTTTTCAAAAAACAATAAGACATATAAAAGGCAGTCCCGATTTTCGGGACTGCCTTTTATACGATATATCTTTTTCTCGGTTAATTACGCTTCTTTCTCTTGGGAGTCTTCTTCTTTTTTTTCTTCCGGAGTAAAACTGGCATTCCCTGTTTCTATCAACAAATTATACCAAGTCAACATCTTCTTAATATCCGTGGGGTAAACCCGCTCTCTATCAAAATTCGGCAATACTTCTGCCAAGTATTTTCTGAGCGTCTCTGCATCCGATTTCGGATCGATAGAGGCTTTCTGCCCGTTTTCTCTGGTTTTTATCGATTCAAGAACCTCTACCAACGGTTTATCTCCATCTTCGGTGAAAATAGCGATATCTGAAAGTGAGATGATTTTTTCATGTGCATATGCGGGTCCTCGTTTGCCGTTCAACAACGATTCAACGATGATCATGTTTTTCCCTTGTGATACGATTTTGTAAAGTCCCGGTTTTCCCGAGATAGACAAGATGGTTTCTAACATACTTATTATCGTTTAAATTAAATTTTAACGGAACAAAAATAATAATCCCTCTTCACATTCGCAACAGCGGGATGCCATTTATTTCGTATCGTCAGACAATGCCGAGAGCAACTGCTGAACCTGCTCGATCAATGAACGAGAATCATCATTTCGTATCACGGCATCGGCCCGTTCTATTTTCTTTTCTTCGGGCCATTGTGCTTTAATGCGCTGCTCTACCATCTCTGCCGTAGTGCCGTCCCGCTTCACGGCTCGCTCAATACGCAAACGTTCAGGAGCCCAAACCAACCATACACAATCTACCACCGTTTCAAATCCTGATTCAAATAAAATAGCCGATTCCAAGAACACCACCCGGGAACTTTGACGGGAACTCCATGTTTTGAAATCATCCTTCACCTGCGGATGTACCACTGCGTTTACCTTTTGCAGCAACGACCGATCCGAGAATACAACTGATGCAACATAAGACCTATCCAGTTTATCCCCTTTATAGGCAGCATCTCCCAATAAAGAGATTAACCGGTTCCTGATTAGCTCAGATCTATTCATCAGCTCTTTGGCTCTACTGTCAGCATCGTACACCGGATAAGAAAAAACTTTCAGAAGCCTGGATACCACAGACTTTCCGCTTCCTATACCTCCCGTTATGGCAATCTTTATCAAATTAGTTTTCCTCCAAAATATATTCTACGCTATCAGGTTTTACTTGCAGATTCAACACAAAATCAGGATATGAGACAACCTCTACCGGTAACTTCTTCCGAGAGTTGTTCGCTTGATTTTTTTTATAATCGACCACCAGATTGATACGTTCACTGGTCAGATCTGCGAAACGACTCATCGGCACCATACATTCGGCTCTCACTTTTGCCGGGAAAGTCAACAATTGCAAGGAAGCGGGCAACGAGATAGCTGCCAACGGCACCTCCAACGTTTTCAAAACCACCTCTTCTACCGGTACCGTTATCATTATCTCGGCGGGAATAGCTTTTGATCCTTCGACAGGCATCAAAGAAACGGTTGTTCGTAGCGTATCTGCCAAATCATGAAAAGAAACTGAATCGGTTCGTATCTCGTTTATCGATGCCAATACGTTTTGAGGTGCATACACCATAACAGAGTCGGCACTTAACTGAACGGAGGTACTGATCACGCATTGCGGTTTCGTAGAAAAATGTGAGATGAGCTTTACCGGAACCTTTTTCCCCTCTGTCATCGAATAATAAATGGCTACGGTATCTGGACTAAATGATACGATGGTTGTCGTGTTGACCAATTTCTTTTTCAATTCGGCTGTCATCTGTTCCGAAGGGATAAAGATCTGCTCCTGGTTGTTGGCATAGGTCTCAAAGTTGATCTCTATGGGAGGGAAACGGTTTAAGGCATAATTAACCAAAACAGTTCCTCTGTCGCGCAAACGCACATCGGCAACACGAGGAAGTTCCGAAGTGATAAAGGCTTTATCGGGAATATTGGAATACCGCACCGGTATCTTAAAACTCATCTCCGACACCTCATTTAATGAAACGATCATCCAGAAGGCGTAAGAGATGGCCAAAAAAAACAAGAAAATCAGAGATTCTTTACATCTTTTACTTCGTAAAAAATCTCGGATCTTCTTGTTCCAAACAATAAGATTTACTTTATAATAACGTTTATCAAATAGTTTCATTTATTCATCTGCGACATTCAAGCCGAACAAATGTATCATGCAAACCGTTCTCTTATTTGGTCTCTTGTTGTGTGGTATCGGCTGCTGTCTGATAGATAGACGATTTATCCACCTTGATACGGACTCCTTCTGAAATTTCCAATATCACGGCGTTTTCTTTCAATTCTTTAATTTTTCCGTAAATACCACCGGCAGTAACGACTTTATCTCCTATGGACAATCCTTCTCTAAATTTGCGAATCTCTTTTTGTCTTTTGGCCTGCGGTCGAATCATGAAAAAATAGAATATAGCCACAATGGCAATCATCATGATAATGCTGGACCATTGTCCTCCCATGGAGCCTCCGGCAGGAGCCGAAGCTTGCAATAATACGGTTGCTAATGTCATAATTATTGTTCTTGTTTAGTTTATACTTGTTATTTCTCATTCGGGTTTATGCCACAAATATATAACAAATAATGTTATTATTTTGTTAGTTTTCCCTCTTTTTTCAGTTGTACGATAATCGAGTCCAGTATACCATTGATGAAATGCCCGCTCTTAGCCGTGCTGTACGATTTAGCTATTTCGATGTATTCGTTTAAAGAAACCTTTAAAGGTATTTCCGGGAATGTCTCTATTTCGACAAGGGCAACAGACATGATAACCACGTCCATCAAGGCTACCCGTTCTATCTCCCAATTCTTGGCATGGAGATCTATCAGATTCCGGTTACGGTCTATCGCCAACACCGATTCTCGGAATAATTTACGGGCAAATTCCAGATCATCGTCATCTTTGAACATGGGCAACAACTCCTGGTCGTCGCTGCTTTGTTCATCGTATTTTTTTATCGATTTCAAAACAAACGTTGAAATGATGTCCAAATCATCGTTCCAATACAGACTTTGCGACTCTAACAGATTCAAGAAATTTTCATCGGGAACGATAATCGTCTTGAACACCTTTTTCCAAAATTCACGATCTGTTTCAAACGATTGTTCCGCAGAGGAGACATACGCACCATAGAGGTCGGAAGATTTTATCTTATTCAACATATAGCGCAGGAAATCGCTCTCTTCGGCCCAAGAAATTTTTTGACGTTCAACATATTCTTGCAACTTCTTGTTGGCAGCTAACTTCGCAACAAACAGATTATCTGCCAGTTTCATATTCAGATGACTATCCGATGCGGAAAAGTATTTTTTATTTTTTGCCGTATCTATACGCAGTTGTTCTTCCCGGGTAAGGGCAATCAATAATAGGAGCAACAGATGATACAACTCATACGACTTGTTCAGACTGAATATCAACTCTTTTTCCGCCGCAGCCAAATCATTGGATTTCTTTAAATAATAAGAGTACAATATCTGTACAACTTTTATCCGAATTAAAACTCTATTTACCATCTTCCTCTATTTCTCGAAACTTTTTTGAGTGGGCAAAGGTACGCTATTTTTTGACGCAATTCAATTTCTAATTCTCCATTTTTTTTGACAAAAGCTGGTCTTCCCGGTTTTTTATCCTATTTTATGCAAAAAAATAAATAAAAGTATTGCAAATACAAAAAAATAATTTGATTTTTGCATTATAATACGTTAATGAACATTTTTTTATTTTCTCGCTTAAAATTCAGGTACGCCCATGAAAAAAACAGAAAATGATATTATTTTTTCAAAGACCATTAAAGCAGGGAAACGAATCTATTATCTGGATGTAAAAGAGAATAGAAAAGGAGAACTCTTCTTGGTCATCACAGAGAGCAAACAGGTTACCATAAACACCGGAGACAAACCGGAGCAATCGTTTGAGAAACATAAAATATTCTTGTATCGCGAAGATTTCAACAATTTTTTTGA
>DVNA01000193.1 GCA_018714665.1 Candidatus Gallibacteroides avistercoris
CGAAAAGAGACCGATAACGCGCTGTATCAGTTGAACTACTCGGTCGTTGACAATAACCTGACGTCTGTAAATTGCTCGGTCAATAAAAAGACAGTCGTACAGGTAGATGCCCCCGATGGACAACAATTTGCCGAGCAACAGGTGTATGCCGGCAACGTCTATCTGACGAACGGGCACATTACCTGTTCCATTCCGCAGGGGAATGAGGCCACCGCTTATATGGCCGATTTTATGGCGATGGTTGAAGAGATCGAGAGCGGTATTGCGGCTGAAATTTCAGCATAAACAGCAAAGGATAAGGAGACGAAGCGATGAAAATCAGTACAGAAGAGTTGAAGAATCTGGTTAAGACCAATATGGAGGAGCTCTCGCCCCAATGGGAGAGCGAGGTATTGCAGACCGATGCCATCGGGATAGAGCGTTATATCGAGGTGAAACTGCCCGAGGCTATTCGACAGGTTCTGTTGTCGGTCTCTCCCAGTATGGCAGAAGCCGTTCCGTTCGACGCTGCGCTTCTGCCCCAGAAAAACCAGGATGGCAGCGGGGTCGTCTCTCTTCCCGAGGATTGGATGAAGATGGTTTCGTTCAAGATGAAGGGGTGGAACCGTCCGGTAACCGAATTCCTTGCCGAGGAGGATCCGCTTGCCGTTCGCCAGCAGAATCTCTTTTTGCGGGGCGGTAGCCTCAAACCGGTTTGTGTGATAGGACACACGCCCGAAGGTGTTTTGTCGCTGTTCTATTATTCGTTACCCGCCTATGTGCGGGTGCATGAGATAGAGCAGGCGCTCTATCTGCCCTGCCCCAAAGAGGTGGATGGAGGGTACGATTTTCCCCGCCGGTTGATGCCGGAGGTCTGTTACGTGTGTGCCGCCCTGGTGTACGATATTCTGGGACGTCCCGATATGGCGGCCGTGATGAGAGAGCGTGTAACCCTTTAAAGATGTTTTTGTATGACACGATTGAGTTATTATTATGGATTGGAGGCGGCCATGAAAGCGCATCCCGAAGGGGGGAAGGCCGGCGACTGTTTTGTCAATGGCGAGACCTGCTCTATCTGGATGTGGGACCCCGTTTGCCGGGAATGGACCGATACCAACCGTCCGTTGCAAAGCCCGTTGGCGGGGATGATTATCGATGCGGCCACATTCTGCCCTTCGGTACATCCCGGCGTCCGGTGCGTGTATCTGTTTGTTTCGGGTACGGGCGGGACATTCGAGTTTCCCTATTTCCGCAACGAAGATATTCCGTTGAGGGTGGTGCTGTCGGGGCCGTCTCAGGTTTGGTTGTATTGGAACGGCGACAATTGGGAGGTACAGGTAATCCCTTCGGTTGCCGAGTAGTGTAAAACCGATGCCGGGGAGCAAATTTCCGAGAGAAGGTAAACCGGTGTTTACGGGCGGTTTGCTCCCCGACATTTTATTCATGTACGGATATGACGAAGTTATTTATTACGATTGTTTTCCCCGTGTGGGCGTTGTCGGCGCAAGAGGGGTTGAGAGCGTTTCTTTTGCCGTTGTGGCCGATGTATGTTTTGTTTGCGGCATTGGTGCTGGCCGATTTACGTCTGGGGGTACGTGCAGCCCGTCTTCGTGGTGAGGTGGTCCGCCGCAGCCGGGCGTGGCGACGGACGTTGTCGAAATATATCGACTATTGTTGTGTGGTAACGGCGTGTAAGATGTTCGACGATTTTATCGTTTCGCAGTACAGCGTGCCGTTGGTTTACATTTCGTTTTGTTTGGTGCTGGCATGGGTGGAGTTGGATTCGGTGTTTTCCAACTTCGGCGAGTTGCACGGCATCAATGTCTTGAAAGCTGTCAAGCAGTTTATAAATGAGAAAATATCGATTGATTTACCCGAAAAAAAAGATAGAAGAGATGCAGATAAGTGAACATTTTTCGATGGACGAGTTTTGTATAAGCGATACGGCCAAGCGGCTGGGTATCGCCAATTTGCCCGACCAGCAGGCATCCGAATCGTTGGTTTATCTGGTTCGGAACTTGCTCGAACCCTTGCGTCAGGCGTACGGGAAGCCCCTGCACATAAACAGCGGCTACCGTTGTCCGGCTTTGAACCGGGCGGTGGGAGGCGTCTCCTCTTCCCAGCATTTGAAAGGAGAGGCGGCCGATATTTCGTGCGACGATCCGGTTGCGTTGTTGCAGCTGTTGCGCCAGACGGAGCTTGTCTTTGATCAGGCCATTCTTTACCCTACGTTTTTACATGTGTCGCTTCGCCGTCAGAATAACCGGCAGCGTATTATCATCAAAAAAAAATAGACCGCTATGAATAGAGAAACGAAAAGATTTACGGAATATGCCCCTGGTAGGACGATGGGGCAGGATGAAAAATCAAACGTTTTCGACTGGGATTTCCCCGAACGTGAGTTGAGTTATCAAGAACTGTCCGGCTATGGTACCCCTTCGGAGTACAGCCGATTTTCGGGTAGCGACTCCCCGCTTTCGCAACGGAAATTGCTTGCGTGGCTGAACGCTCCCCCCTCCGAGGGCGTTACCGGCAGGAGACCGCAAGAGAGGTCGTTCCATACGGGCCTTTCGTGGCGCAATTACGGGACATCGCCCGGCCGTACGATCGAACCCGTTACCGTCGGTAGTTCTCCCGAAGAGAATTTTTCGTATTCGGGTCTTTCCCGTTACGCCGACGCCGCCTTTTCGTATAACCGGGGGGAGTCATATCCCAATTTCGATGCAGAGCATTGGGAACAGGCTTTCTTGCCGAAAACCGGTAAACGGATGGATTTATTGTCCCATTTCGGCATACCCGATCCGGATACCGTTGCGCATCGGGTAGCGACGGATGCGGACGACTTCCCCGATTCCGGGTATTATTACGATACAAAAAGCCAGGCGTGGAAACAGTCTTTTCCGACGTCGTACCTGGTAGCACCCCGCTACCTCCCTCCGGAAGAGAAGAAGTCCCAAGATTTGCCGGTATATGCCGGTATCTTTAAAAACTATCTCAACCACAGCGGGCCTACCGATTTCGTAGAGCTTCCGGTACCCTATGTGCAGGAGGGCGAAGCGGACTTTACCGAGGCGCTCCAACCCAATGATACGCAGGCCCGCAGCCTGGCCCGCCATTCGTGGAAACAGTATATGTACAAAGAAGCCCCCGAGGCCTATAAGGCGTTGGAATATGCCAAATCCAAGGGCCAAAAGACGGCATGGATTCCCACCCCCTATTTAGAACAACACGGCATACGGCCGTTAAGTCCCTATGTCTGGCAGAAAGATATCTATGACCAGGCCATGCAAAACAGCGACCATGAACAGCTGTGGAGCGACTTGACCGGATTGAAGAAGTTTAAATGGGATATGCCTTCGTTGTTTGACGGGTGGATGCATTCCGACCGAAAGAATGAACCTTTTTGGGCAAAAGAACCCGAAGAATCGCAAAAAAGTATTACTTTTGATGATGTAACCAAGCAGGTCAACAAACTGTGTCTGGAAGACAAGGATAATTTGTTTTTGATGGCGCCGTTAGATTCGATAAACAAGGCGTGGCGGTCGCAGTTGTCGGATCCCAAAACGCAATGTTACGATGTTTGTGTAGATATTGCCAAAAACTTGGGGCAAGCACAGACCGGTAATTCGGAACGCATTATCCCGTTTACCTATCAGCGAAATCAGACAGGTAAGCATTACTACTATGGAGACAAAGCGGAGAGCTATAAAAAGGTTATCAGCGTTATAGACAGGCATCTGTTGAATAAACGGGCTGTCATTATGGGGTTGGATTATAGATTTGATGGAAGAAATCCAGACGGAACAGATCATTTTGTATTGTTGGTGGGGAAGGGATATGACCCCGAGAAGAAACAATATTACTACCTGTATGCCGATCCCGGACGAACGGCGTTGCAAGGAGGAGTATCGGAAGAAAACCGAATCTACCTGGACGACAAACGTTGTATCTTGTCCGGTAAAAAAACGGGAAGAACGAGAGCCGATTGGAGTAACAACTATGTGTTGACCCATGTCCGTCCAAACGATGGGAAAGATGAAGAAACCGAGAATATATATAATATATTAGAAGTATTGAGTAAACAAAGTCATAAAGATAAACAACCGTTCAATTATGAAAAAGACGATCCCCGGTATAATCGCAATTATGATTCTGACAATTTTTACAACAAGTTGTCGAAATAGTACAAAGCCGTCCA
>DVNA01000194.1 GCA_018714665.1 Candidatus Gallibacteroides avistercoris
CGGTTTCCCGTCAGGAGCTATATCAACAAATGAAAACATTCCTAATTCCTCAGGAGAAAACACCTTTGAACCGCTGGAAGATTGTTCTGAACAGGATGTTGTCGTTAAACCCAAAGGCAAAGAAGCTCCTAAAATAACGGAACTGGAAAGGAAATCTCGTCTTTTCATACATGTATTATTTAAAGTTAAACGTAATAAAGAAAACAATATTCTAATAAAATAGAGCGTGTGGCTTTTCTACAATCATGGCCCGTGTTATCTAGGGATAAACATCCATTTTTCTTCTAATAGTCTAAAAAGCGCCAGATTTACAAATATTACGATTCCCCAGAAACATATTAATTACAAATATAATAAAGTTTATATCAAATAATTGATTAATGCTCTTTTTTTTACTATTTTTGTAATTCAAGAAAGTTAATAAATGTATTACGGCTAAATTTACTACCACTATACACAAATACTTGTAGCTATAAGATTAATTCTTGTTGTGTTTGATGCCTTACGGATAACTTTGTAAATATTATGAGGAAAAGTATTATTGTCATTTTATTTCGGAAGGTATTAAAATCATCCACAAAATGAATCACAGAATATTATAAAACAAACTATATTCATAACTAAATTTACTATCATGACTACACGACGCGACTTTATCAAACAGGCATCCCTCATCGGGGCTGGTCTTACCTTTTCGCCCTTTATCATTCGGGCAGGAGGAAACTCAGTTTCTGCATCCGATAAAATACACGTTGGATTGATCGGCTGTAACGGCATGGGATTCTCTGACCTGCAAGCATTTCTACAAAATCCGGAAATAGAGTGCGTGGCCTTGTGCGACATCGATCAGGAAGTATTGGACAGAAGAGCTTCCGACACAGAAAAAATGACTGGTAAAAAAGTTAAACACCTGTATAAAGATTGGCGTCAGCTAATCGATAACAAAGACATCGATGTTGTCATCGTGGGTACACCCGATCACTGGCATTGCCTGCAAATGATTGCCGCTTGCGAAGCCGGAAAAGATGTATATTGCGAAAAACCCCTGGGAAACAGCATTACCGAATGTAACCTGATGGTAAAGGCCGCAAAGAAATACAACCGCGTTGTACAAGTAGGGCAATGGCAACGCAGCGATCCGCATTGGCAAGATGCCATGGCATTCGTTCACAGCGGGCAATTAGGGAAAATACGAACCGTGCGCGTATTCTCTTACCAGGGATGGTGCCCCTCCATCAAGGTTCTGCCGGACGAAGAGACTCCCGCAGGGGTAGATTACGATATGTGGTTAGGCCCGGCCAAGAAACGACCGTTCAACCGAAACCGATACCACTTTACTTTCCGCTGGTTCTGGGATTATGCCGGGGGGCTAATGACCGACTGGGGAGTACACCTGCTGGATTATGCTTTATACGGAATGAATGTCACCACCCCCAAATCAATCATGGCATCCGGCGGCAAGTTCGGATATCCGGATGATGCATGCGAAACGCCAGACCTGTTACAAGCCATCTACGAGTTCGACGGATTCACCGTATTGTGGGACCATGCCATCGGTATAGACGACGGGGCATACGGACGAAACCACGGATTAGGATTTGTTGGAGAAAACGGCACGCTGGTGGTAGATCGTGGAGGATGGGAAGTCATCCCCGAAAGAGTAAACGGAAACGCCCGGATGGAAGCTGTCCCGCTGAAACAGGCCTATGGCGGTGGAGGATTGAACCTACATGTCAAGAACCACCTGGAATGTATCAAAAGACGAGATCCCAATTGCAATGCCAGTATCGAAATCGGTGCCCATATCGCTAAATTCTCACAACTGGGAAACATCGCTTACCGAACCGGAGAAAAACTGAAATGGGATGGTACTCATTTTACCAACAGTAAAGACGCAAACGATTACCTGACCCCCCATTACCGAAATCCATGGAAATTACCTAAAATATAGGGACAGGATAAACGAGACGAAAAATAAAACAGCAAACAACCTATCTTCCTGTCTTGTACAAGCGGCAATTATAAGGTATGGTATGCTTGTTCTTCTGGAACATAAAAGGTTTTACGTATTAAGATAAGAAGAGAGTTTTTGCTGTATGATATAAACAAGAGATTTACAAATAATAAGCTATTAATTGTTAAAACAACAGAGCAAAAACAACCAGAGAATTCCAAAATTATAGAGAAAACAAAACATTTTTGCTTTTTTTTACCCTACAAAAGGGCCGACATTATACTTTTTTTTGTACTTTGCGGAAAATTTATAACAATACCTATTCATTAGGTCCTTTTAAAAGGAAAAATACAAACGCACGCAAAAGAAAAAAGAGATACACACCTCACAAAAACAGATAGTTATCTAAATAAACCAAATATCAACATGGAAAATCAAAACAAACAATCGAACAACCAGAGCAGAAGAGAATTTCTCTCAAACGCTGCATTACTAACCTTAGGCGCCGGGACAATCCTTTCGGCTTGTGGAGAAAAGAAAGACCAATTAGTACCGTTGAAACCGGCAGACCAACTGTACATCCCTACCCTGACAGACAAAGCCGTTGACGGAGCTCCGCTAAAAGCTGGACTAGTTGGTTGCGGTGGTCGTGGACGCGGTGCCGTTTACAACTTCCTGGACGCAGCTGACAATGTAACCATCGTAGCATTAGGCGACGTTTTTGAAGACCGGGTAAAAGGATTCCAAAAAGAACTGAAAGATAATAAACAAATAGATATTCCCGATGCCAACTGTTTTGTAGGATTCGACGCATACAAAAAAGTAATGGATACAGACATCGATGTTGTATTGGTTGCAACACCTCCCGTCTTCCGTCCGGAACATTTTAAATATGCCGTTGAAAAAGGGAAACATGCATTCCTCGAAAAACCCATCGCTGTGGATGCCGTAGGTTACAGAACCTTGATTGCTGCCGCTAAACAAGCCGTAACGAAAGGCCTTTGCTGTGTAACCGGTACACAACGCCATCACCAACGTTGCTATGTTGAATCATACAAACAGGTACAAGCCGGCCTTATAGGTGAAATTACTGGTGGAAACGTTTATTGGAACCAAAATATGCTTTGGTACAGAAATCGTGAAAACGGATGGAGTGATATGGAATGGATGATCAAAGACTGGGTAAACTGGAAATGGTTATCAGGCGACCACATCGTAGAACAACACGTTCACAACATCGATGTATTCAACTGGTTCTATGGCAAAAAACCGATTAAAGCTACGGCATTCGGAGCTCGCCACCGTCGTATCACAGGAGACCAATACGATATGTTCAGCGTAGATTTTGAATACGAAGGTGGTATCCATATGCACAGTATGTGTCGCCAGATAGACGGTTGCAACAACAACGTCAGCGAATTCATTCAAGGAACGAAAGGTTCTTGGAACAGCGCAGATATGAAGATCAGAGACCTGCAAGGAAACGTTATCTGGGAATACGATTGGGAAAAAGAAAAAACCGATTGGAAACAAAACGACCCCTATACGTTGGAACACGTAAACTTGATTACCTGCATCCGCAACAAAAAACCGATCTGCCAGGTAGAAGAAACCGCTATCTCTTCACTGTGCGCCGTAATGGGCCGCGAAGCTGCTTATACCGGACAGGAAGTTACATGGGATCAAATATCCAGCTCAGATCTCAACTATATGCCTGCGAAACTTGAAATGGGCAATGTTGATATGAGCGCTTATACGGTACCTGTTCCCGGTAGTGGCAAATAAGAGAAAACGGGCTTCGTTAAAAATGAAATTATAGTTTTTATCATTCTAACGTAGAGGTTGTTTTTATTTTTCCTTTTGAGAAATCTCTCGCATAGCGGGAAAACCCAAAAGACCAAAAATCAAGACAGCCTCTACTTTTTAAAATACACGTTTATGTCAATAGATAGAAGAGACTTTTTAAAAAGCACGTTATTCGGGGCAACATTGGCAACGGTGGGATCTACCATTCCGACCATCGGAAATGCCATGACTCAAAAATCTGACAAGCCCAAAAAAGGAAAAGCCCAACTGAATATTTCTTTGCAAGAAGGTATTCCCTTGGGAAACTCCTTGGAAGAAAAACTCGACTATATGGAGAGCCTCGGCATTGTAGGGCTTGAACCGGGAGGTGGCAACCTGGCTAAACGAGTCAATGAATTTCAACAGGCTTTACGAAACAGGAAAATAAAAATCAGTGCAATATGTGCCGGATTCGATGGGTTTATCCTGGCCGAAGATACCGCCACCCGCGAAAGGTGCAAGAGCACGATGAAAGAGATTCTGGCGGCTGCCGGAGAGCTCGGCTCGGTAGGCGTGATTCTGGTTCCGGCATTCAACCATCAGAAACCGGCCTATCCCCATACCATGGATACGCGTAAATTCTTAATCGAGCAAATGACCGAATTGGGTGAATACGCTGCACAACACAATACAAAAGTGATTTTTGAACCACTCAACAGAAGTGAAGCTTTCTACCTTAGACAAGTGGGCGATGCAGCATCCATCTGCCGCGACTCCAATTGTCCCGGACTAAGCTGTATGGGCGACTTCTGGCACATGACATTTGAAGAACCCTCTGATATGGGGGCATTCATCTCGGCAGGCGACTATCTACAACATGTACATATTGCCAGCCGGAAACGCCGCAGTATGCCCGGAGAAGATGGAGAAGCCGACAACTACATCAACGGATTCAAAGGGTTGAAAATGCTGGGATACAACAAATATGTCAGTTTTGAATGTGGTTCGCAAGGCGATAGAAAGGATACAATTCCCGCAGCCGTAAAACTGCTGCGCGAACAATGGAAAAAAGCCTAACTGTACATGATACAACAAGAGAGGGAGAACTCTGTATAAGTTCTCCCTCTCTGTATAAATCAATACCTAAAAACATTATTTTCGGCAGGTACTGTTCTACAAGAAAGAATCTCCTGTTACTCGGTCGAAAAGATACTCACCTACCCTTTCCATAAAAACATTACCCCTCCACAAACCGGAGAGAGTAGAGTTTTGAAAGACGATCCTTTAACCGCTCCATCAACGAGCGCCGGATCTGCAAGGTAATTTCACAATCCATATCGAAACGTTGCGATACGACAGCAGCTTCTTCCTCCTTCACAATCCGCATTACTTGGTTCAAAAGGGGATATTCAAAAAGGATAGAGAGCTGATCCTCGACAAAGCAGGTTACAATCTCGTTGTTTCGTATTGCCTCGGCAGCAGCCTCCTTATAGGCGGTAATCAGGCCGCTTGTTCCCAACTTGATTCCGCCGAAATAACGTACAACCAGAATCAGGATATCGGTGAGTTCGTTTGAATTAATCTGTCCCAGAATAGGACGTCCCGCCGTTCCGGAGGGTTCTCCGTTATCGTTCGCCCGGAAATCGGTTCGCTCCGTCCCCAACATATAGGCCCAACAGATATGCCGGGCAT
>DVNA01000195.1 GCA_018714665.1 Candidatus Gallibacteroides avistercoris
TCAACGTTGATTCATCCCGATTAAACCGTTCCATAAACAATGAAAGTTTCTCTCAAAGATATTGCCCAAGCATTGAACCTCTCAAAAGCAACCATCTCGTGGATTCTCTCCGGACAGGGCGAAGCAAAAGGGTTCAATGAAGCCACGATCAAACGTGTGAAAGAGTATGCGGAGTCAATCAATTATCGGCCCAACCAGGTTGCCCGCAGTTTATCTTTGGGGACTTCCAATACGTTGGGGCTGATCATCCCATTCATCGGAGATACGTTTTATGCGCAGTTGGCACAATCTATCGAAACAGAAGCGGAACGTCATAACTATGCGCTGTTCGTATGCAGTTCAGAAGGCGATGGAGACAAAGAGTATAAACTGATACAGATGTTGAAGTCAAAACAAGTTGACGGTATTATTGTCGCACCGACCAAAACATCCAGAAAAGGAATCGACCTCCTGACCCAGGAGACGTTGCCTTTTGTATTGGTGGACCGATACTATCCTAATATTCCGACCAATTATGTCATCGTCAACAATTGCCAGAGTTGCTATGACCTGGTATATCACATCGGGAAGAAAGGTGCAAAAAAAATTGCGTTGCTAACTACCGACGTCCATCTGTATGTTATGAAACAACGAATAGAGGGGTATCGTAAAGCCTTGAAAGATTTAAACCTACCCAATGAACTCTCTTTGGAGATTTTTGTAGAAAGACAAAATTATAAAGTAGATATCATCGATAAATTGGATTGCCTATTCAGCGAACAACCCGATGTAACGGGCTTTTTCTTCTCCACCCATTACTTGGCTCTGGAATCTATCCGTTATTTTATCGAACGGAATATCGATTACAGAAACAGATTTCAAATGGGCTGTTTCCACGAAACCGCCTCGTTGGATATTCTGGCTCCCGAAATGAGTATAGCCAAAATGCCCATCCAGGAAATGGGCGTAGAGTCCGTCAAAATATTATTGGAAAATATCCAGCATAAAACAACGGAAAACAGATCGGTAATTCTTGAAAACGAAATACTTCTATCCGGATATTCAAAAACTACATAAATTTTTTACGCAATATTTAAACCGGTTAAATAGAATATTAACATATAACTTATATATCATGAAAAGATTCCTTATAATAAGTATGCTATGTATTGCTGTTAATGGCATAACACAGGCAACAACTGCCGTTATAAAGCCCGTGCAACCCATACAGTATAAGAATGAAAACGGTAAGTTCCAGATTTTGTCTTATATAAAAGAGAAATGTTTATCTCAACCCTCTTTAAAATGTTATGTAAACGACCAACCTGTGGAGCTTATTAAAACAGAACAAAGCGACAGTTTATTGGTTTGGTTACCGATGATCGGAGAAAATGAACAAATAAAGGTATCCGCAGGAAAAAAGATTATCCTGGACCAAACGTTCCAACCATTTATTCCAGCTGATTGGGGATATTTCAAACATGGAGTGATACATATTATCCAATCGTCCCATCAGGACATAGCCTGGATGGACACTCCTGAATATTGCCGAGAAGATCGTATCCATAATATCATCATACCTGCACTGGATATGATGAAACAAAATAAGCGTTTTACTTTTGAAATGGAACAGACGCTGAATCTGATGGAATTTCTAGAAAAATATCCGGAGAGAAAAGAGGAATTAATTCAATTATACAAAGAGAAAAGATTTACTTGGGGTGCTACTTATAACCAACCGTATGAAGGCCTGTCCAGCGGCGAACAATTGGTACGTCAATCTTATTACGGAAGAAAGTGGATTCATGAAAATATGCCAGGGTGTGATGATCTGGTAGCAAACAACATAGATGTACCGGGACGCACCCTGCAAATGGCTCAGATTCTGTCAAAAAGCGGGATTCCCAACCTATTTATAAGCAGAATGGCAGAAGGGTTATACGATTGGTATAGTCCGGATGGATCCAAAGTCCTAACATTCTCTCCCGGGAATTACGGTTGGGCATCTCTCATCTGGAAATTTTTCGACCAGGATGCAGCCACAGCTCTGCACAAATTACATCATCGCACACAATTATGGAGCGACTATTATGAAAAACATCAGATTCCTCCACATTATGCAATACTAATGAGTTGTGATGCAACCAAACCCGTAGATTATCAAAATGTGATCGACGAATGGAACAAGATTGCGGAAGCTTCTGAAATTCCGTTACCCCGTTTAAAAAGTTCTACCAGCGAAGAATATTTTGCTTCCGTTCGCGGAGAAGGAACCCAGTTTGAAAAAATATCCGGAGAACGTCCCAATTTATGGCTCTACATTCACGGTCCGGCTCATTACAAAGCGACAAAATATAAAAGGGATGCGGCCTTATTATTGCCAGCGGCAGAGTCTTTTACAACCCTCTCTTTGTTACAAGCCGGGAATTTGCAAAAGTATCCCCGTAAAACCTTCGATCGCGCCTGGATGGCATCCATATATCCGGACCATGGTTTGGGAGGGAAAAACGGAGAAATTACCGATTCTATTTTTGAAGACAGTTTAAGAGTTAGTTATGAATTAGGCCAGAAACTACTATCCGATGCATTAAAACAACTTACCGAACAGATACAAACGAAAGAAAACAATCTTGTTGTATTTAACGATCTGACATGGGATCGGAACGGCTTGGTAACAATTAAAGTCCCTGATGAAAAAGTATCAATCAAAGATGAACAAGGAAACCTTGTCAAAGCACAAATAAAAAAAGATAGCGACGGGAAACAGCATGTGATATTTGAAGCACAGGATATTCCTTCCATGGGATACCGTAGTTATTCGATTCATCGCGGGAAAAGGGTTAAAACATCTCTCCCGGAGACAGTAAAACAATTATCCAATCAGATAGAAAACGACTATTACAAGGCTGTATTAGGCGATGGAGGCATTACCTATTTGTATGACAAACAACTCGGGAAAGAGATTGTCCATACTTCAAAATTTGCCTGCGGAGACATTATCGAATTAGGTTATACCGGAAACGGAGCTGGGGAGTTTACCCGTATTACGGATGTTGTTCCAGGAGATATTGTTCCGCTGAGTTCTTTTGTCTCAAAATGGGAAATTATTGAATCAGGGGCTCTATATACCCGTTTCAGAAACTCACAACCGACACAACACACAACTATCATACAGGACATAACCTTCTATCATACGACAAAAAAAATAGATTTCGATATTACGTTGCAGGATTTCGACGGCACTCATAATCGACAATATCGTATTGCCTTTCCTACTAACATAATGGGAGAACGTACCATAAATTATGAAGTCCCGATGGCCGTAGCCCAAGTCGGGAAAGATGAACTGAAAAAGAAACCAGGCGGCTGGGCCTGGGGAGGAAGTTATGTACATCATCCGGAAGATTCCCACCCCCGTGAAATACAGAATTTCATATCAGCGAATGGCAACGGCTTCGGATTGACAATGTCGTCTTGTGTCGCCGTAGCAGATTGGATTGATCCGTCCCGGGAACAGGCTGTATATCCAATTCTTCAAGGAATTCTTCTCTCATCACACAAAAGCTGTCACGGCGAAGGAAACTGGTTCCATCAAAAGGGAAGCCACTATTTTCATTTTTCTATAACCTCTCACCCAGAAGGATGGAAAAACGGATATAACAGTGCCATCGCCAATAATCATCCGTTATTCGTGCAACAGAAAGACAATAAAGGAGGAACGCTGAAAGAGAATAATAGTTTTCTCAAATTATCAGATCCTTTTACGGCTCTCTCTCTAATTAAAAAGGCTGATAATGATAATAATTTAATTATCCGTCTGACTGAAATGGAAGGAAAAGACAAGAATGTTACAATAACACTACCGATATCCGTAAAAAAAGTAATCCGAACAAATCTAATTGAAGAAGAGCTGGAAATACTTCCGGTATCAGGTCATCAGTTTACCTTACCATTAAGTCATCATGCTATTGAAACATATAAACTAATACTATAAAAAATGAATGCAACTCTATTCAAACTAATGCCCATCTTGTTTGCCTTTTTTATAATGGGGTTTGTAGATATTGTCGGAGTTTCGACAAGCTACGTCAAACAAGATTTCGAATTGAACGACACGCTGGCAAACCTGTTGCCCATGATGGTTTTTATTTGGTTTGCCATCTGTTCTCTGCCAACCAGTTTCCTAATGGGACGAATCGGACGAAAAAAAACAGTATTATGCAGCCTGGGCATAACAACCATATCCATGGTAATCCCATTGGTTTATTACTCCTTTACCACGGTACTTCTGGCATTTATGCTATTGGGTATTGGCAATACGGTATTACAGGTATCGCTGAACCCTCTTTTGCTGAACGTAGTAGTAAAGGAAAAGGTTACCAGTGCACTGACCTTAGGACAGTTTATCAAAGCAATATCTTCCACGTTAGGTCCTGTTATTGCCAGTGCAATGGTTAGCATTTGGGAAAATTGGCTTTTGACCTTTGCCGTATATGCGGTCTCTTCTTTTCTATCTTGCCTTTGGTTGGCAATGGTCCCGATAAAAGAAGAATCCAATACTCAATCCCAAAATATCCGAAACGTATTTTCCCTGTTCCGTAATTCAAAACTGATGATTGCTTTCTCTGTCATTCTGTTAATCGTCGGGTTTGAAATAGGTTTAATGACCGCCGTACCCAAATATTTATACGAACAATGTCATCTACCCATAGAAAAAGGGAGTTTGGGATGCAGTTTATATTTTGCAGCACGTACGCTGGGTACATTTTTAGGAACCATCATCCTGGCCCGGTACCCATCCGGGAAATTCCTGACCCAGAATATGATCGTGGCAATCGCTGTATTTGCCGTTTTCTTGCTGTCCTCGAATACTACCATTTTATTGATAGCCTTATTCTTGATTGGATTGAGTTGTGCGAATGTTTTCCCCATCATATTCTCACAAGCCATCCAGTCAGAACCAGACAAAGCAAATGAAATATCGGCTTTAATGATTATGGGTGTGGCCGGAGGCGCCATATTACCGGTCATCATGGGAATAGTTGCCGATAACAGCAACCAGCTGATCAGCCTGCTGATTCCTTTCTGTGCACTAATCTATATTTTGATCGTATCTTATACAAAAAAATAAAACACATAAAGACATTCAACTATGAAAAGTATGAACTCATTGGAACGTTGTATGGCCGTTCTAAACGGGGAGATGCCCGATGTATTACCGGTTGTCCCTCAATGTTTCATGCTGGCTGTCGAAACAGCCGGAATGAAAATCAGTGATGTAAACCGAAACGGACGAAAGATGGCAGAAGCTCATATCATTTCGCAAGAAAAGTACGGATATGACGGATGCGTTATCGACTTTGATGATGCCTCTATTGCCGAAGCGGTTGGAGCCAAAGTCATTTATCGAGAAGATGAACCGGCTATCGTTGACGAAGAACAACCCGTATTAAAAGATTTGCGGGATGTATACGATATGCCAATCCCTGATCCGGCAAGTTCCGGACGTCTAAACGAATGGTTGGAAGCAACCCGCACGTTATCAGATGCCATCGGAGATCATGTATTCATCATGGGACGGGCAGATCAAGGGCCTTTCAGCATCGCCTGTCTGTTACGGGGAACGACTCAGTTCATGATGGACCTCTTGACCGAAGAAAAACAACTGATAGATGACGTTTTGGAGTATTGTCGGAAGGTGAGTGCCGTATTTGCCAAAGCCCAGAAAGATGCAGGAGCTCACGTAACATCCATTGGCGATGCCTTGGCCGGTCCCAACCTGATTTCGCCAGATATGTACCGCCAGTTTGCTTTCCTCCCGGAACAGAAATTGACAAAAGAGGTACAGGACTACGGCATCCCCTTTTCTATTCATATTTGTGGGAATACAAATGATATTATTCAGGATATGGGGAAAACAGGGGCTAAAATCTTGGAGGTTGACTGGATGCTCGATATCAAGGAGGCCCGAAAGTTAGTACCGGAAAATGTCGTTTTAATGGGGAACATCGACCCGAGTAATCCACTGGTCATCGGAAAACCTTCCGACGTGGATCATGCCGTCAAAAAATTGATTGAAGATACAAAAGGGAAAAGTCTCATTGTCAGCTCTGGATGCGCTATGGGACGCAACACCCCGCCTGAAAATTTCAGGGCATTTATCGAAGCGGCTCGCCGTTACGGTTCTTACGAAGAAATTATGAAATTACGAAATCTATAAAATAATATGGCTGATTTAAATAAATTATTCGATTCAATCGTTGCTGGCAGGTTAGAACCGGCCATAGAGGTAACCCACCAAATCATCGAAGAAAAATTAGATATCCCATCGGTTATCAATAATTATATGATCAAGGCGATGGAGGAGATTGGCGATCGGTTTCAGAATCATAAGGCCTATGTACCCGAACTCCTGATGGCCGCCCGTGCCATGAAAGGTTCCCTGGAACTTTTGAAACCTCACATGAAAGGAGAAAAAATTCAATCTGCCGGGAAAATCGTTATCGGCACGGTATTTGGCGACTTGCATGATATCGGAAAGAATCTGGTGGCATCCATGTTCGAAGGATGTGGGTTTGAGGTAATCAATCTGGGTGTCAACATCCCAAACAGCCGGTTTGTAGAAATAGTCAAACAAGAAAAACCGGATATTCTCTGCCTCTCTGCGTTGCTGACAACAACAATGGTCAACATGAAAGAGGTTATCAACTCCTTGAAAACAGCCGGACTTCGTAATCAGGTGAAGGTAATGGTTGGAGGGGCTCCCGTCAATGAAACATTTGCCAGGGAGATTGGGGCCGACGGATATAGCAGCAATGCCAATGCCGCTGTAATCAAAGCAAAAGAGTTATTAGCCATCGCGTAAAAAACTTCTTATGAAACGAAACATGAAAGATTGGATAGCATCGGTTATCGCATCTAAACAACGAATAGCTATCCCGATAATGACACATTCGGGTATCGAATTGATAGGACGTACCGTATATGATGCGGTTACCAATGGGGAGATTCATTACCAGGCTATCCAAATTTTATCGGAGAAATACCCCTCTGCGGCATCTTCTGTCATAATGGACCTGACTGTCGAAGCCGAGGCGTTCGGCGCCCAGGTCTATTTTTCGGAAAATGAAATTCCTAGTATAGTAGGACGATTAGTATCTACTCCGGAAGAGATAGAAAAGCTGAAAATTCCGTCTCTGAATACGGCACGTTTACCGGAATATATCAAGGCAACCCGACTAATGGCAGCCAATGCCTCCAAACCGGTTTTGGCCGGATGTATCGGACCATATTCCTTATCCGGGAGATTGTACGATATGTCGGAAATGATGATGGCCATGTATATCGATCCGGACAGTATCAGGCTGTTGCTATCCAAATGTACCGAATTCATAACAAGCTATTGTCTGGCATTAAAGGATGCCGGAGCAAACGGGGTGTTCATGGCCGAACCGGCAGCAGGTCTTTTGTCGAACGAAGACTGTATGGAATTCTCCTCCCGGTATATAAAACAAATCGTTGATGCGGTTCAGGATGATTCCTTTTCCGTATTCCTGCATAATTGCGGAAATACCGGACAATGTACCAAAGCCATGGTTTATACCCATGCGGCGGGTTATCACTTCGGGAACGGCATCGACATGGTATCGGCACTGAATGAATGTCCAAAAGATGGTCTGGTTATGGGCAATATCGATCCGGTCTCCGTTTTTAAGATGGCCTCTCCCCAACAAGTATATGAACAGACCTCGCAACTGTTGGCAGACACTGCGGCGTACCCCAACTTTGTCCTGTCTTCGGGATGCGATACACCTCCTGAAATTCCATTCACCAACATCACGACGTTCTATCAGGCATTAAACGATTATAACGCAACATTAAAATGATTGAAGCATACTATTGTAAAGAAAAAGGATACCACCCTTTCCTCATCAGAGACGGATGGCAGGTGGCCCAACTGAATTATGTAGAGAAACATGGGTTAGATGATATCGACCAGATAGAGGTACATAACCAAACAGATGAAGTATTCATTTTATTCAAAGGAGAAGCTGTATTGGTTGAAGCTCTGATAGAACAAGAAGATATCCATTTTAACTGCCAATACATGAAGCCGGGTGTAACCTACAACATCCCGGCCGGAACCTGGCATGAAATAGCCATGAAAGCTGACGCGGAAATTATCATTGTAGAGCGGTCAGATACCCATAAACAAGATTGTTCGTATCTAAAACTAACAGTATCCCAGCAGCAAGAATTATATTCGAGAATCAAGCAGCAATTAGCATAGAGGTATGAAAGTTTTTGTATTGTGGGGGTTCTTAGGTAGCGGCAAGACAACACTGATCAACCATCTTTTACACACTTATTTAAAAGATAAGGATGTTGTAATCATCGAGAATGAATCCGGACAGGAATCCATAGACGGGATAGAGCTACGAAATCAACACTATTCCGTAGTGGAGTTAAAATCCGGATGCATTTGTTGTACGCTTCGCTTAAAACTGGCAGAAACCGTGAAAGAGATAGAACAATCTCTTCATCCGGATTGGGTCTTGATAGAGCCGTCCGGACTGGCTTCGCTCGAAGATCTCCTACAAATACCGGACCTTTGTATAGAGGGTACTATTACATTGCTGGACGTCAAGATGTTTGATTTTCTGATGAGATTGAATCCCGATTTTTACCGCCGTCAGTTCTATCTATCTACTACGATATTCCTAACAAAGTGTGAATCGATACCTCCGGAAAAGGTCAAACAGATTACCGACAACCTGATATCCATACAACCCCAGCTACAAATCATTGAAGATTATCGTTTACTGAATGACATCGAATGGGAATCTATCTGGGAAAAAAGGTGTGGACAGAGAAAGGTATTCATCCCTCTCTCAACAAAAAACACACCACCCCTATTCTCGACAGAAACATTTGTATTGGAGTCTCCCATAGACACGGACTTTTTCAAAACAGAATTTCCCAAAATCAATGGGCTGTTTGGAGATCAGATTATCCGTGCAAAAGGATTGCTTGAACAGCAGGAAGGGAGATGGAGCAGATTTGATATTACAGGAGAGGATTATTCCGAAAAGACAATTCACGGCCTAAAAAGAGAAGAAAAAAGTACAATCTCTATCTGGTGGAAAAGTAACGAAGATCAAAGTCCGTCAGAATGGCTCTCGCCCTTTTTAAATGCAACAGAACAACCTTGCTCGGTCAATGACCTGATTCTCTCTGACGAGGAGCTGTTCTTATACCTGGGATTCAAAGGAAGTAAACCCGACTCTTATACTTATGAGCTAATACAATCTCTAAAAAAGGTAGCATTGGAAATTTGTCGTCCACGTTTAGGGTATCGCTTTCTAACAGGAAAGATTCTCGACAAACAGCATTTGATTGTCGGCGACCGACTTTTCAAACCGGATTATGTCATTACAAAATGTTTTCAGAAAGCTGATCTATATGCCATTATGGTAGCCTCTGTCGGGAAGGAACTGGATGACTGGATTCAAGCAAAACGTTCGGAAGGCGATATCATGGAGGCTTTCGTTGCCGATGCCCTGGGTTCTCTGCTGGTTGAAGCAACCGTCTCCTACGGACTATCTTCATTGACAGAAAAGATGAAACCGAAACGATTAAATACCAGTAACTCTTATCGCCCGGGCTATTGTGGCTGGAACGTTCGTGAGCAACAACTTCTTTTTTCATGGTTACCTCCCTCCTTTTGTGGTATTACATTGACTGATTCCTGTTTGATGCTGCCGATCAAGTCTGTCAGTTCTCTCATCGGGATAGGCAGGGAAATAGAAAAAGAGCCTTATGGATGTTCTATCTGTCAAAGAAAAGATTGCTTTAAAAAGAAAGAGGTATTTTAAATTTTTACTGAAATCCCGACCAGAAAAAGGATTTATTCTTTTTCTGAATCTATATTTATTTGAGACAGAAACTATATTGTCATACGAATTTTTCATACGACGAACATACACATAACAATATTTAAACATGAATTGATAACAAAAATTTTGAGAATATGAGAATCAAAAAATTATCAATCACTTTATTTTGTTTTCTGGTCTCCTTTTTGTCTTATGGCCAGAGTCAGAAATCTTATTTTGAAAAAGGCAGATTGTTCATCATCAATTCAAGTCATCAGGATATAGCCTGAATGGACTCCCCGGATGCTTGTGTACAATTCAGAGATGAACATGTAATAACTCCGGCTTTACAAAGAATGTCGGAAAGCCCCTCCTTTTGCTTTTCAGTAGAAGAAGCTCTATCTCTTAAAGAATATTTGGAGCGGCATCCTGAAAAATATGATGAAATATTGAAATATACGAAAGAAGGCCGTCTGGAATGGGGAGCAACATATAAGCAACCTTATTTTTCCATCCATGATGGAGAAGCTCTCGTAAGGCAAACATATTTTGGAAGAAAATGGTTGAAAAAGGTGCTGCTAGGTTGTGAGTTTACCACGGCATGGAACGAGGATGTTCCGAGCATGGCCTTGCAATATCCTCAGATTCTGGCCAAGGCGGGGATTCCATACTATCAATTCAGCCGGCATCAACCTGGATATTATAAATGGTATAGTCCGGACGGCAGCTATATTCTTTGTTGGACTCCTGGACAATATGAATGTGTGGTAGACCTATCAGGGAAGCGGAGACAGAGGAAGACAGGACAAAGGCTTTTGCCGAAATGATTTCTGAATGGGATGAATATTTCAAAACCCGTAAAATAAATCCAGGTTTACCATTCATCTATTCATATGATTTTGCTACCCCATTGAACTATGACAATTACATAGAAGACTGGAATAAAAAGGTAGAACAAGAAAATCCCATGCAATTACCTTATATTCAATATGCTACAAACAAAATGGCAATGGATTATGTTATCGATAATAAAAAAACAGAGTTTGATGTTTTGTTGGGAGAAC
>DVNA01000196.1 GCA_018714665.1 Candidatus Gallibacteroides avistercoris
CCATGACCAGGTGGGTGATGTTATTGGCCATCGGCCGGTTTTCCGAATAGTAATACCTCAACTGACGATGTTCGTAAATGCCTCCGGCCAACATCCCGATGCCCAACAACAGACTTTGTTGGAGAATCAACATCAAAATAGCCGGGATTAGAAACGTTCCGAACCCCGATTCGGGATTATAGAGGGTGACCGACTCGTAGGGTATGGGCTGCGTGGCCATGGCCAACTGTTCATTCGTAGCACCGGGCAACGCCGAAGTTTGGAGTTTGGTATTCATCGCCAGACTCACATCGACCAACGCTGTCAGAAAATTTTTATAATTGAGCAAAATACTCATGTCCGAATAAAAGGTTACCACGCTCTGTTCTCCCCGATAAAGGTTGCGCGAAAAATCGGACGGGATAAACAGGATACCATAGGCCTTCTTTTCATACAAGAATCGCTTTGCCTCTTCCAAATCGGCACAATAAGAGACGATTCTGGCATTGGGAGTAGCATCCATCTTTTGCGAGAATTCGCGGCTGAGCGGCGTGCGGGCATTATCGACAACCACCATCGGCACCTCGCGTACAACCTCCGGATTGTATATCGACGCATACAATATGGGATATGCAAAGGGCAAGGCAAAGAAAAACAGCAACACCCCCCAATCCTTGAACACCTGCTTGAATTCGTTCTTCCAGACGAAACAGGTATCCCAGAAAGCCAGCTTTATCGATTTGAACAGATTCATCTTTTTCTTCTTTTTTTGCGGTTACGGTACATATACCTGTTTTATCAACGCCCTTTTCAACCGGGGCAACAGCGGCACCGAGGCAATGGCAAAGAGCAGCAGCGCCAGATACTGTACCCGCGAATAATACAAGGGTATGCCGTTCAGGGCCTGGTCGGCATATATCAGAAAATAGTGCCGCAGCGGGAATATGTTGGACAGAATCTGGAACGGCGTGTACATGGCCGGGGCAGGGAAAGAGAATCCGGTAATGGAGAACGAAATGATCCCGAACAGCCCGGCAATACTCAACCCGATCCGGAGCGAAGGAGCAAAGCTCATCATAATCACCGCGTAACTTTGCGAAGCTACCACCAGCAACAACATGGCCAGGGCCATGTGCCAAAAATGGTTGTTCAACGGGAAGTGCCAATAACCGTACAGCAACGTCTGACAAAAGAGCCCCATGATGGTAAACAGAACCGTTTGGGGCATTAACTTGCCGGACAAAGCAACGGTGATGGAGCCTTGCCCGGTACGCAACCACTCCCGCGAGGTTTGATGCTTGATCTCACTGCCGATGCTGAATACGGTTACCAACAACACCATCAGTTGCAACATTCCCGGCAAAAAGCTGTTGCACAAATAGATGGCATAACTGATCCAGGGATTTCCCAACGAATGCATATCGGTAACAATGGGCTGTAACTGGGGCGACATCTGGTACTCGTACGCTCCTTTGGCCAACATCGTCTGTTGTACGACAGCGCCCGAAGCCAATACGGACATGGTCTTGAAATCCTTGAACAACAGAGCTCCGGGGATGAAATAGATATTGTTGGTATAAAATGTCAATTCGGGACGTCGGCCAGACAGGACCTTGGCCTCAAAATCTTCGGGGATCACCACAAATCCGTATATCTCTCCCGCCTGTACGGCTTTTCGGGCTTCGGTATAGCTGTTGGCCGCCAAAACGATATGGGTTTCGCTGAACGAGTTAAGCTGCCGGATAAAATTACGGGAGGTAGGCGTCCTGTCCAGATCGACCACTCCGGCCGGTAAACGGCGGGGTAATCCCTCGTCCATCAACGTCAGAAAAAAGAGGTATCCGAACAGCGGTAGAAAGACGATACACAAGATATAGAGCGGACGGGAAACCCAACGCCGCATCTCTCGTTTTACCACCGCAACAAACCCTTTTTTAAGCGATCCTTGTTCTGCCATGAATCTTTGTCCTTTATATTAATAGGATAATATCTCCTGCTCTTTTAATGTGCAGGCCTTATTGCGAAACAGATTTTACTGTTGTTTAATCAATACGGACATTCCGGGCCGCAAGTTTTCTACCGGTTGAACGGGACGGGCCTTTATCTGGAAAGTCTTGGCATCGTACTGCCCGGTGGTTTTGGTGGCACGCCAAACAGCGTATGTTCCCAAATCCTTGATATAATAGATTTTCAACGTAACCTCCTTATCGCCCAGGGCCGGGATAACGGCCTGCAACTCTTTTCCCATGGTCAAATGTTGCAACAGCTCTTCCCGCACATTGAAGGTTACCCACATCTTACTCAAATCGAGCACATTCATAATGGGGGCTCCTGTCCCTACCAACTCTCCGGCATTGGGGAAAATATCGGATATTTCGCCATCGATGGGAGAGGTCAGGTAAGAATCGTCCAAAACCGACTCTACTTCGGCCACCGAACCTTTGGCTACATCGACCATGGCGGCCGAGGCCTCCTTATCTTCTATCTGGGCCCCTGTCTTGGCCATTTCATATTGCGACCGGGCGGCACTCTCCTTGGCCTGCATGGCTTTATAGTTAGCCTCGGCTTCGTCCCGTTTTTGGGCTGAAACAACGCCTTTGGCATAGAGGTTCTGGATACGTTCATAGGATTTTTTGGCGATATCCAGCCCGGCAACAGCCTGCTGCCACATGTCGTAGGCGGCATTCAACACCTCGATGCGGGTACCTTTATCGACCTTTTGGTTCTGGGCCTTGTACACATTTTCCATGGCTGTGGCTTGCATCAACTTGGCTTCTGCATCCGAAGAGAATATACGCACAACAGTATCGCCTTTCTGTACCGACTCTCCCTCTTCTACCATAAACTCAACTATACGGCCGGGAAGTTTCCCCGATACGCGTACCTGGGTTGCCTCGGCCTGTCCCTGTATAATCTCCGGCCCGGGATTCAGCAAGAAAAATCCGATCAGCGCCAGAATTACTATAATGGAAATAAGAGCGACCAGTCCGATGGCCAAGCTCTTCTCTTTTTGTCGTTTCGGGGTATCCATATTCTCTTTTTTTTCTGTATCCATGTTTTATTTATTTTCAAATGTTCCTAGTGCTTTCGACAGATAAACTTCGCACAAACGCATATCGATACGGGCATCAATCCGTTCCGATTCTGCGGCCAGCCAGGCGGTTTGTGCCTCCAACACGTTGGTCGTGGTCAGTACTCCTTCGTCAAAACCGAGCTGGGCATTCCGCAAATTTTCTTCGGCCTTGGCCATATTTTTTTCTGTCATCTCCATTTTCCGGGCAGCCTCTTTCACTTTAAATGCCGCCTGATTTACTTGAAGCTCGATCTTCTCTTTGGCTTCGGCCAGCTCCAACCGGGCAATACGAGTCCCGGCCTTGGCAGCTTTTACCTTGTAGATATTCTCGCCCCAATGCAACAGGGGGACTTTTACCATGACGCCGACATTGAACATCCCGTCGAAACGGTTCTGAAACCCTTTAAAACTACTGGGATTGGAAAAGAGGTAACTTCCCGTCAAGGCTATCTGGGGATACATTTCCGAAGCAGCTATCTGTTGTTGTTTTTCGTATATTTTGGAGGCGAACTGCAAACTGTGCAACTCGCTGCGATGGGCATACACCTGTTCCATATCAACCATTCCGGTAGAGGGAATGGTTTGTGGACCGGTATTCTCATCGGCCAGGGAGTACGACAGATCTATCGGCAAACCGCACATCTGGGCCAACAACATCTTGGACAGGGACAACCCATCGTCCACCTTTACCAACGTTACTTCGGCTTCGTTCAATTTCACAGCTACCGATAGGCCGTCCGACTGGGTAGCAACTCCCTCCTGTATCATGACCTGTACGTCATTGTTCAGGTTTTTCAGCAACTCGACATACTTTTCGGCCATTTTCTTTTTGGCCACCAGCGACACCACTTGCCAATAGGTCTCATCCACTTGGAAAATCAAATCTTTCATGGCCGTGTTTTGTTGTGATTCGGCCAATTTTTCTGCGAACTGGGTAATCTGGTTGTAGGCCCTGATCTTTCCTCCCATGAAAAGAGGCTGGGTAACCGATACCGCCCCTACGAACGTATTGCGAATGTCATACTCAAAAGCCTCTTTGGGTATATAGGCCCAATCCTTGGGCACATATTGTCCGTTCACCATGACCGGCTTGCCGTCCTCTCCGACCAACAACTGATCGGGACGAAGCGTAAATCCGCCATTGGCATCTTGGCTACCTACCGGGAGCAGCTGGTCTTCGCTCAACAACGATATATTTTTTTGGTTGTAGAGGTAAACCCCCGTAAAATCGATACTGGGCAAATAATTTGTTACGGCCGCTTTTTTATTATACCCGGCTGCTACGACCCGCTCTTTTGCCATCTGCAATTGCTTGTTGTTGCGCATGGCCATATTCCGGCACGAATCCAACGTAAACAGGCTCTGCGCAGAGACATACCCCGATGAAACCAACAATAGAAACAGGAAAATCTGTTTTTTCATACTCGACTACTTTTTTTCGTTTTTTACTACGATCGTTGCATAAACAAGGCCTTATCTTTATTTCAAGAAACAGATAACCATGCAATCGTTGCATAGACAATCTTCTTCTCAAAAAGAAGAGTGCTTTCATCACACTCCTCTATTTCATTCTACAAATATATTTCAGTTTTTTCTACTTAACAAATTTTTCGCCTCAATAGTTTTTATTTAAAAGGCTTTTTTACGCCCGGACAATCAAAAACGACAAGAGTGGTTATTTTTCAAGTGTAAAGGATTTTTTCCCTATCAAATTTCCATCTACAAATATATCTACCCGATACGATCCCGGTGTCAGATATTCGGTAATGGGCCAATACATCACCACAGCCAAATCCTCTCCTCCATACTCAATGAGCTTACGGGTAGAATAGGCTATCTCCTGGTCTTCATAAACAAACACGTTGGCACGATCCTTCACCAATACGTCATCATCCGGTTTCATAATACGCAGATAGACATATTTTTCACCTATTTCAGCGGTCACATTGCGGCTGATAGTAAAAGAGAACTTCAACTGGGTGGCCTTACTGATCTTATCGGTCTCTTTCCCCCTTTTGTTCAACGCCTCAGCAGTGATGCCTACGGCCGACAATTGGGCAGCCAAGGTTACCTGAGCACTCAACGCCTCGTTATCCTTTTTGATTTTTGAAACGGTACGCGTAGCTTCCTGATACTTTTGGGTTACCACCTTGTTTTCCTGCTCCAATTTCTGATTCAACTGGTTCAACGAATCGACCGTGGCAACAAGCCCTCTCATGACGGCCCGTAAAGTATTCAACTCTTTTTGCAATTCGCGGATACGCTTGGCATTGGTCGATTTTACCGTTTTCAACTCCTCTTGCAAACGTTGAACCTTCATCCGTTCATTTTCGTATTGCATTTGGATCGAGTCGTTGTTAATATCCAATTTAAAGCCTTCATACTGGATGGCCAGCTGTGCATATTCATCTTCGAGTTCCTCTTTCTGAATATCAAATTCTTCTACCAGATTCTGCATCTTGCTGTGTTGATAAACCATATACCCAATGGTAAGTACCAACACGAATACCAATCCGGCAACAATACCTATCCATAATTTGGCATCTTTATTCATACGCTTTTGAACCTAACCTTGTGTTATGTCGATAATATCATTAAAAACAATTGGCAAAGGTAATGTTTTTGCCGATTAAAACAACGGCAATAAGATTTTTTATATAATGTATTCACACTCAAAATGACATAAAAATTCAAAATCTGTAACTTTATAAACGAAAAACCGTTTTTCCATTCTAATTTTCCTATCTTTGCCCCA
The DNA here is from genome assembly GCA_018714665.1 of Candidatus Gallibacteroides avistercoris. GTDB lineage: Bacteria > Bacteroidota > Bacteroidia > Bacteroidales > CHK158-818 > Gallibacteroides > Gallibacteroides avistercoris. The sequence goes on from DVNA01000196.1 coordinate 5,808, forward strand.
CATTACAAGAGATACCGAACAATGATGAAAATAGTAAAATTGCTTTGGAGCAATCTTATAATCAGAAACTTGATTTTCATAGCCATTGCAACCGGATGTATCATCCTCGGCGTGATGGTTTGGCTCAACAACTATACCCGCCACAATGAGGCAATTGCCGTACCCGATCTTCGTACCATGCAGGTAAATGCCGCAGAACAGGCTTTATCCAGAGTAGGACTGAAATACGAGATCATCGACTCGGTATATACCAAAGAGGTCGCACCCGGAGCCATTGTGGAACAAACTCCCGAGGCCAACTCGAAAGTAAAAAAAGGAAGAACTATCTACCTGACAACCAACGCCTCGTCGGTACAGACATTCCCCCTTCCCGACATCGAAGAGATGTCACAACGACAAGCCGTGGCGACCTTACGTGCCATCGGGTTTAAAATAGACAGCGTCTCTTACGTCCATTATGAATACAAAGACCTGGTGGTCGGTGTCAGATATAAAAACCGACCGGTAAAAAAAGGAGATAACATTCCCGTAGGCAGCCGATTGGTCGTTTTAGTAGGTGACGGCTACGCCTCTGCCGCCAGCAACGATACCATCCCCGGAGAATCAGCCACGGATACCGACAAGATAGACAAAGTCAGTCAAGAATGGATGCAATAACAGATACCTGGGACGAGGATTTGGAAGAACCCGGAGAGGAGCTGGAAGATGATCTCGAACCGGGGAACGGCGAAAAATACGAGCATTTCCGCTTTGTCGCCGACAAAGGCCAAGGTCTTTTGCGCGTCGATAAGTTTCTGGTTCTACGTATCGAAGGCATCTCCCGCAACCGGATACAACAAGCTGCCGAGGCCGATTGTATCCTGGTAAACGGACTCCCCGTAAAGGCCAACTACCGGGTCAAGCCACTCGACGTGGTATCGGTAGTCATGGACCGTCCCAAACGGGAGATAGAGATTATCCCCCAAGATATTCCCCTCAACGTCGTGTACGAAGACAACGCCGTTATCGTTATCAACAAACCGGCCGGACTGGTGGTACATCCGGGACACGGGAACTATTCCGGGACACTCTTAAATGCATTGGCATACTATTTCCGCGACGACGATACGTTCGACATTACCGATGCCCGGTTGGGGCTGGTACACCGGATAGACAAAGAGACCTCCGGACTGCTGGTAATTGCCAAAACCCCCGAAGCCAAAACGCATCTGGCGATGCAGTTCTTCCACAAAACCACCCACCGACAATACGTAGCCTTGGTGTGGGGCAATATGGAACATGACGAAGGGACGGTAAGCGGATATATCGGGCGCAACCCCAAAGACCGGCTCCAAATGACCGTATTGCCGGATGAAACGAACGGAAAATGGGCCGTAACCCATTACCAAACCCTGAAACGGTTGGGATATGTTTCGGTCATCGCCTGCCGGCTTGAAACGGGCCGGACACACCAAATACGCGTACACATGAAATCGATCGGGCACACGCTTTTCAACGATTCGCGGTACGGTGGAAACGAAATATTAAAAGGTACCACCTTCTCAAAATACAAACAATTCGTACAGAACTGTTTTGCCATTTGTCCCCGGCAGGCATTGCATGCAAAGACCCTGGGTTTTGTGCATCCCACGACCGGAGAAGAGATGTTTTTCGATTCGGAAATCCCGGCGGATATGACACAGCTGATCGAAAAATGGAGAACATACATGAGCAATCGCAACACAAACGACTAAAAACAGCATAAACCATCATGGAAAGAAAGAATATAGCCATCGTGGCAGGAGGCGACTCGTCGGAGTTTGCCGTTTCACTCAAAAGCGCAGAAGGAATCCTCTCTTTTCTGGACCAAGAACGATACCGGGTATTTGTCGTCTTGTTATCCCAAAAAGAGTGGAAAGTAAAAACAGGGGAGAATCGTTTTGAGCCTATCGACAAGAACGATTTCAGCTTCCTCTTAGACGGGGAAAAGATAACTTTCGATTTCGCTTACATCACCATACACGGCACTCCGGGAGAGAACGGTCTGTTGCAAGGATATTTTGAACTCATCGGTATGCCCTACTCCTCTTGCGGTGTATTGGCTTCGGCCCTGACATTCGACAAATATACCTGCAACCACTACCTGCAAGGATTCGGATTGAGAATAGCACAATCCATTTTGCTGCGCACCGGAGAAACCGCCGATTACAACGCCATCATCGACACCGTAGGACTGCCCTGCTTTGTAAAACCCAACGCCGGAGGTTCAAGCGTGGCTACTACCAAGGTAAAGAGCGCCGAAGCGTTGCCGCAAGCCATACAGGAGGCCCGCAACGAAGGCGGAGATGTCATCATCGAATCGTTCATGCCGGGACGGGAAGTTACGTGCGGATGCTACAAAACCCGGAAAGGAAGTACGGTACTGCCGCTTACCGAGGCTGTCAGCAAAAACGAATTTTTCGATTACGAAGCCAAATATACGGCATCGAGGGTGGAAGAGATCACTCCGGCGCCCATCCCCGAACACATCGCAGGACAGATTCGCCAATCCACCTCCCGGATATACGATATCCTGGGGTGCAAGGGTATCATCCGGGCAGATTACATCATCGTGGGAGAAACCCCTTTCCTGCTGGAAGTGAACACGACACCGGGAATGACTGCCACCAGCTTCATCCCGCAGCAGGTACGCGCAGCCGGATTGGACATAAAAGAAGTTTTAACTGAAATTATTGAAGACGAATTTTAGGAGAATATCCGTTTTATTTATTATAATTGCAACAGAAATTGGTTGTTGCCTAAGACATAAGCTTTACCAGCATGAAACGATTCTACGATTTTGAAGATATCCGCCCGTTTTATGACGAAGAGGTAAACGGCGTTATTTCATCGCTTATCCAAGAAGAGGGATTCAAACGCGCCGTCCAATTTATCATGCCCGAGATGGACTACGACAAACTGACCCAAGAATTATCTACCTATACCACCAAAGACGATTTTCAGGCAAAAGCCGCTGTCCCGGTATTATTATCTCTGGTCAAAAGATCGACATCCTCCCTATCGCTCTCCGGCATAGAAAACATCGGCAAGAGCGAACGTTATACATTCATGTCCAACCACCGAGACATCGTGTTGGACGCCTCTTTCCTGAACCTGCTACTGTGGCAACGGGGGTTTACCACCAGCGAAGTGGCCATCGGTAACAACCTGTTGAAACTGCCCTGGATATCGAACCTGGTGCGACTGAACAAAAGCTTCATCGTTAAGCGGGATGTTTCAGGGCGCAAAATGCTCGAATTCTCCCACAGACTTTCGGCCTACATCCATTTCGCCATCAAAATCAAGCACCAGTCGGTATGGATTGCCCAACGCGAAGGCCGGGCCAAAGACTC
>DVNA01000197.1 GCA_018714665.1 Candidatus Gallibacteroides avistercoris
TTCTCCGGCATTTCTCCATGATATTCCGGTATCCTTCGATTCCTAAAACAGGACTTAGGTTTTTTTTCGTTTCGGTAAACCGGAACGGCCCCAATCCGATGTAGTCGGCTCCTGCCGAAACTAAATGTTCAATGTCTTCAAACGTATTGGCGGTTCCTCCGATAATGAAAGAGTTGCCTACGACTTTACGAGCTTCGGCAACAGGGAGATCGTTTTTCCACAAATGAACTCCGTCGGCACCTACCTCCCGGGCAATGACAACGTGATCGTCAATGATAAACGTAGCGTTGTACAGTTTGCACAATTTCCGCACTTTAAAGGCTGTTTTTTTGATCTCTTCTGTCGATGCCTCTTTCATGCGTAATTGTACCCATTTGCACCCGCCCTTTAATACGAGTTCGGCCGAATGTAAGTAGGAGATGGTATCGGTTTGATGGGTTATGAATTGTAACATGGCTGTTTTATCTGATTTAATGCCGACCGTAAATGGCTGATTTTTGTTTTTATTTCGTTATCTGTGTCTGTGTCGTTCCACAGATACCCTAAAACGGCAACACCTCCAAAAGAATAAGGTTTTAGTCTCAGGATATGTTCGGGAGTTATACCGCCCAATGCAATGATTTTCGGATTTATAATCCCTTTTCGGCTTGCGTCTGTAAGCTCTTTTTTGGAGAAACCTGCACGATAACCGTTCTTGGAGATGCTGTCGAAAATAGGGCTTAGAAATTGATATTCATACACTTGGTTCTTTTCGGCTATTTCCGCTATGCTATGGCAAGAACGGCTTATTCTCCCGTTGTATGGCAGAGGTATACGGTTGTTCCTCTGGTTGAGGTGGATTCCCCCTACCGGAAAATGAGACGTGAGATGAAAGTGGTCGTGTAAAACGATCCGGAGGTAAAAACGGCTCTCTATTTCCGATAAAAGCGCAGATAACTCTTTTTCTGAGAATGCAGGTTTTCTCAGATGCAAAATATCGACCCCATTTTCCAACAGGAATTGGATTTTTGTTGCTTCGTTCTGTACAGGTTGCTCTTTTGTGATACAGATTAACTGCATATAGTTTATCCTCCGTATGTGGCCCGGATAACTGTTACTTTGTCTCCGTTAACCAAGAATCTGTTTTCCCATTCGTCTTTCGGGATAATCACGTTGTTTACGGCTACGGCAATCCCTGTCGGTGTGATGCCTTGCCCTCCGAGCAGGTCTTTTAAGGTAACTCGTTTTCCAACGCAAATTTCTGAATTGTTTAAGAATACGTTCATAGTGATAATGGTTGTTGTCGTTATGGATTTAGGTTAAATGCTCCGAGGTGATGTGTAAAGGAGTCGGGTTGAAAAAATGGTTCAACGGTCCGTGTCCTTTCCCCACGGTTACCACGCTTCCGGCTTCGATGGCTTGTGTAATGTACCGTTTGGCAGCAATGACTGCATCTTCGAGTTGCTGTCCCAATGCCAAATAGGAGGCGATGGCCGAAGATAGGGTACAACCGGTTCCGTGTGTGTTTTGAGAAGTGATGTGTTTTTCTTTCAAAACGAGCGGATTTTTATTTTTGGTAAACAGTATGTCGGTCATCGTTTCGCCTTTCAGGTGTCCGCCTTTCATCAATACGGCCTGACATCCGGTATTTAATAACTTTTCAGCAGCTGTATAAACCTCTTTTTCCGATTGTATTTCACATTGAGCCAGCAAGGCTGCTTCGTCTATATTGGGAGTGATGAGCGAGGCTTGTTTCATAAGAGTATTACGGATAAAATCGATGGTTTCATCTTCAATCAATTTATGCCCGCTGGTTGAAATCATAACCGGGTCGAGTATGACATATTGCGGATTATATTGTACGATAGCTTCGGATACAGCCTTTGCTGTGGCCATATTGTGCAACATCCCTATTTTGATAGCATCAGCTCCTATGTCGCTCAATACGGCCTCAATCTGGGCTTTGACAAGCAGGGGAGAAACCGGCTCTATGGACGAAACACCGCAGGTGTTTTGGGCCGTAACAGCTGTGATGGCTGTCGTGGCATATACTCCCAACGCCGATATTGTTTTAATATCGGCCTGTATGCCTGCTCCACCTCCGCTGTCTGATCCGGCAATAGATAAAACGGTACGATATAGCCTCATTGCTGTAATCGGGTTTATTTAAATGATAGGAGTGTTTGTAATTATTGGACAGCGAGAAGTGCTATATTCTATGAACAAATTCCTACTTCGGCATTATCCGTATAGGTTCATAGGGTATAATCTCAGCCAATTTTAGGCACCCCTTTTGTTGTGAAGACAAAAGTACAAAAAAATTTATTGAAGAGTTGCTGTTTTATAAAATATACGTTGATTCTTTACGTATATTATGATTTTGATGCGAGTATGATGGAACAACTGTTTATTATTGAGTATTATAAATTAATTCTGTTTTTGTAAGATTCTTTTGGGGATTTGTATCGATCGCTGTATTTTTGTGATAATTTAATAGTTGTTGCAATGAAAAACCATATCCTTTTAGTTGTATTTTTCTTTCTTTGTCGCATCGGGGGAATGGCCCAGGTAGATAAGGGTTTGGAGACCATAACCGAAAATTCAGTCAGATCACAAATCTCTTTTTTAGCCGACGACCTGTTGGAAGGCCGTGCAGCCGGTTCTTGGGGAGGAAAGATTGCAGCGGCTTATATCGTCTCCCTTTTGAACGATATGGGTGTTTCAGCATGGAAAGATTCATATTTCCAGCCTTTCGAGGCGATAAAAAATGAACAGACAAATCGCTATTCTGTGAATCCGTCAAAGCGCGATTCTCTTTTGCAATCGGGAGGAGTCCCGGTAGAGATGCGTAACATCATCGCTTGTATTCCCGGTAAACTCAGCGACGAGTACGTTATCGTGGGGGCACATTACGATCATTTGGGTATTGACAAGGCTGTGAACGGTGATTCTTTGTATAATGGGGCGGACGACAATGCTTCGGGAGTATCGGCTGTTTTACAAATTGCCAAAGCATTTCTGGCAACCGGTCAGCAACCTGAACGAACGGTTCTTTTCGCTTTCTGGGACGGAGAGGAGCGGGGGCTTTTGGGCTCGTCCTACTTTGTCTCTGTATTTCCCGATCCGACCAAAATCAAGGGGTATCTGAATTTCGACATGATTGGTCGTAATACCGACGAAGCGATACAGACCCATGTCGTCTATTTTTATACCGAGAGCCATCCCGTGTTTGAGACGTGGATGAAAAGCCATATTCAAAAATACGATTTGAAGTTGACTCCGGAGTATCGTCCGTGGGACAAGCCGGTAGGAGGGAGCGATAACGCCTCTTTTGCCCGAAAAGAGATACCCATTATCTGGTACCATACCAACGGACATCCGGATTATCATAAACCCTCGGATCATGCCGATAAAATAAATTATCCCAAAGCTGTGGATATTATAAAATCGGCCTATCTGAATCTCTGGAATATGGCCAATGAAAAGGATTTCTGATAGGTTAGACTATCTATTGGAAACGTTTTTTGGGATGGAACGGAAAAATTGTAGAGAAAATCAACCTTGTTTTTTACGTCTTAGAGGAAGTTTCGGGAACATTTTCCTGAAACGGGTCAAGTGTACCGTGATATTGCTTCCTGCAATAACAAAGGTTACTGCGACTATAATCAAAATTAGACCGATTGATTCTCGGAGTGTCAATGTCTCGCCAAATACCGTTATTCCGAAAAAGATGGCGGTAACCGGTTCCAGGGCGCCCAATATAGCGGTAGGGGTAGATCCGATGTATTGGATAGACCCTGTTGTACAGACAAAGGAGATAGCGGTAGGGAAGAGAGCCAAAGCCAACAAATTTCCCCATAAATACCATTCGTTGGGCAGGGTAAGGTTGTCGTTGATGTACAGCCTTGCGATGAACAGTGTCAGGCCGAAAAGCAACACATAGAAGGTAACTTTCAGAGTCGCCATACTCTTTAAAGAGTTTTGGTTGATTCCTACCAGGTAGATGGCATACGAAAGTGAAGAGGCGAATACCAGGGCCGTACCTGTCAGGCTGAGTGTAGAACCGTCGCTGTTTTTATATAAGAGCCCGATGCCTCCTACGGCCAACAGGATACACAGTGCCGTTTGCAGGGTCAATTTCTCTTTGAAGACAAAAGCCATAATCAATGCCACCAAGATGGGATAGATAAATAGCAGTGTCGATGCGATACCGGCATCCATATAGTTGTAACTTTGAAATAGCGTGAGCGAAGAGATGGACATCAATATGCCGAATATGGCCAGCGGAAAAATCTCTTTTCTGTTTATTTTAAAATCTCTTCGTCGGGCTTTAATCATGATTCCTAATAATGGGATGGCAAACAGGTATCTGAAAAACAGGACCGAATCGGGATTCATCCCATCCTTGTATAACGGTAGGGCAAAGAGCGGATTCATACCGTACGTGGCTGCGGCAATCGTTCCCAAAATATAACCTTTGGCTTTTACGTTCATCGTTTGTCGAAATTTGCCCGCAAAAGTATAAAAAGAATGGCGCATCGTCTGCTGTTTTTTCTCTTTTTTAGAAAAAATCGGGCAAACGATTATCCTTGTTTCTTATTTTCAATGGATTAATTGGCCTATTTGTCTCAAATGGCTTCGTTTGCCAATATCTCTTGCAGGATGGAGACCGCCGTTTCGACGCAGTTTACGCCATCGATTGATATGGATCGTTTTCCTTTCATTTCTCTCAGTTTGCAGATGCGGGCATGATGTTGCAGATAGAAGAGAATCTTTCCGAATGGTTGTGATTGGAAATAGCCGCTTTTCTCGTCATTGATAAAATATAGATACATTTTCCCCTGTTTCAACGCGATTTTTTCCAATCCTAACTGCTTGCCCAATCGTCGTAACGTTACCACGCGTATCAACTCTTTACCTTCATGAGGAATGCGACCGAAGCGGTCTTCCAATTGTTCAGTAAATCTTTTTATATCCGTTTCCCTTTCCATTTCATCCAGTTGCTGGTAGAGGGAGATGCGTTCGGAGTCGTTGGGAATATAGTTGTTCGGGAATAACAGTTCCAAATCCGATTCCACGATGCACTCGGATACATATCCGGGTATATGCTCCTGCTGGTCGTTTTCGTTTTGATAGAGGTCTCTGAATTCGTCGTTTTTGAGCTCAGTTACGGCTTCGTTTAAGATTTTCTGATAGGTTTCATATCCTAAATCTGCGATGAATCCGCTTTGTTCGGCTCCCAACAGATTGCCTGCTCCCCGGATGTCGAGATCTTGCATGGCAATGTGTATACCGCTTCCCAATTCTGAAAAACTCTCGATGGCTTGTAACCTCCGTCGAGCCTCGACAGTCAGTGTTCGCAAAGGAGGTACCAGCAGGTAACAGAACGCCTTTTTGTTGCTTCTACCTACACGTCCGCGCAGTTGGTGCAGTTCGCTCAATCCGAAATTCTGTGCGTTGTTGATAATAATGGTATTGGTGTTGGGTATGTCGATTCCCGATTCGATGATGGTAGTGGCTACCAGCACGTCGTAATCGTAGTTGGTGAAATCCAGGATTACCTGTTCCAATTTTTCGGATTCCATTTGGCCGTGTCCGATACAGATACGGGCATCCGGCACCAGTCGATGCACGGTATCGGCCAGTTCGTTCAGTTGCTGGATACGGTTATTGACAATAAATACCTGACCATTCCGGCTCATCTCGAAGTTAACGGCTTCGCGGATAATATCTTCGTTGAACCCGTGTACTTCGGTTTGTATGGGATAACGGTTGGGAGGAGGGGTGGTTATGACCGATAGGTCGCGAGCTCCCATAAGCGAGAATTGCAGCGTCCGGGGGATGGGAGTTGCCGACATGGTGAGTGTATCCACGTTTACTTTCAGCTGTTTAAGTTTCTCTTTTACCGATACACCGAATTTCTGTTCTTCGTCTATGATGAGCAGCCCTAAATCTTTAAACCTGACATCTTTCCCGATAAGGCGGTGCGTGCCGATGATAATATCGGGTTTCCCCTCTGGCAACTGTTTCAGGATTGTTTTAACGTCCGATGCTTTACGGGCGCGACTCAAATATCCGATGGTTACGGGAAAATCTTTTAACCGGTCGCAGAACGTTTTATAGTGTTGAAAAGCCAATACGGTTGTTGGGACCAATATGGCCACCTGTTTGTTGTCGGTTACCGCCTTGAAGGCTGCCCGTATGGCGATTTCCGTTTTGCCGAAACCGACATCTCCGCAAATGAGCCTGTCCATGGGTTGTTCGCTTTCCATGTCATGTTTGACCTCTTGCGTCGATTTCAACTGGTCGGGCGTATCTTCGTAAACGAACGAGGCCTCCAATTCCTGTTGCAGGTACGAATCGGGAGAGTAGGCAAATCCTTTTTCCTGTTTACGTTTGGCATATAGTAAGATGAGGTCTCGGGCAATGTCTTTTATTTTGCTTTTGGTCTTCTCTTTCATCCGCTCCCAGGCTCCGGAGCCCAATTTGTTGATGCGTGGAGCTTCGCCCTCTTTGGCGCGGTATTTGGATAGTTTGTGCAGGGCATGTATACTTACGAACAGGATGTCGTCGTTCAGAAAGACGAGTTTGACTACCTCTTGCATTTTCCCGTTTATTTCGGTTCTTACCAATCCTGCGAATTTCCCGATACCGTGGTCGATGTGTACGATGTAATCTCCTATTTCAAATTGTTTCAGTTCTTTCAGTGAAAGGGCCAATTTACCTGAACGGGCTTTTTCACTTTTCAGGTTGTATTTGTGAAAACGGTTGAATATCTGATGGTCGGTAAAGAAACAGCATTTCAGGTCGTGATCGGTAAATCCTTCGTGCAGGGTTTTATCCACGGGCGTAAATACGATGTTTTCGTTGCGGTCGTCGAAGATGGTTTGGATGCGTTCAATCTGTTTGGGACTGTCGCTAAGGATATATATCTTGTAGCCGTCGTCTGCATATTTATGAATCGTTTCGCTGACCAGGTCGAAATTCTTGTGGAAAATAGGTTGGGCAGAGCAATTCATCCGGATGACCGCCGGTGACGAAGAGGGGCTGTTGACTCCGAAATCGATGCGTCGGAAATTGAAAATCTTTCGTTTGAATAGTTCCGGGTCGATGATTTTTTCCATGGCTTTTGTATCGCCGTCTTCCGAGATCAGCAACTGGGACGAGATGGTCTCTGAGGCTATCCCGGCAATGCGTTCTACCACCCACGTCAGGTCCCGGCATCCGAGTATAACGGATGGTTGAATAAAATCCAGCAACGAGATACCCGATACACTCTCTTGCGAAACATCCGGGATGATGCATATCTGGGACAACCGCTCTTTTGAGAGTTGCGTTTCGATTTCGAACGTACGGATACTATCTATTTCGTCTCCGAAAAAATCGATGCGGTACGGATAGTCGCTTGAAAAGGAGAAAACGTCGAGAATACTACCTCTTACAGCGTATTGTCCCGGTTCATACACATAATCTACCCGTTCAAATCCATATTCAAACAATACATCGGCCACAAACGTACTGCTCACTTTTTCTCCCGTGGAGAGAGACAATGTCTTTTGAGTCAGTAACTGGTTCGATACTACCTTCTCGGCCAGGGCTTCGGGGTATGTAATGACCAGTATGTTGTTATGATACTGGCTTAACCTATTGAGTGTCTCTGTCCGGAGTATTTCGTTCGAGGGGTCTAATTGTCCGTATTTGATTTGTCGCTTGTAGGCCGACGGAAAAAAAAGAATCTTTTGATCTCCGTTTATCTGTACCAAATCGTGATACAAATATCCGGCCTCTTCCAGGTCGTTGGCAATAAATATGAACTGATTTTCTGATTCGAGCAGCGGTGATAAAGCCAGGGCCAAAGACGACCCCTGTAACCCTTGTAAATGAATCGTGTTTACTTGATCGTTTTTTAGTAATTTGAATAGAGCCGATTGCCGAACAGGGGTATTAAATATATGGGAAAGCTCGGATATAGTCATTTCTTATTGTCAGATTTATTGCCCTAAGAGGATAAAAACGAACGCAAAAATACTTTTTTTCGGTAAAAAATGGAATCAATTCGGCTAAATCCTTTAAAATATCGTATATTTGAAAACAAATTAATCACTTATTTATGTTGATCCGGGACGAAAACATATCGGAAGTTCAACCTTGTCTGGTCATCATACCGACATACAATGAAAAAGAGAATGTAGAGGACA
>DVNA01000198.1 GCA_018714665.1 Candidatus Gallibacteroides avistercoris
GCGCTCACCTGATTTTCGGCTGCAAACGGCACCAATCCGCACAAAGCAGGTTCGTCTCCAATTCCGGTGATTCTGCGGGTATTAAATGTTACGTATTTAGCTGTATCAATAGCCGAGTTCATTGCTTGTGCATAGGCATCCATCGTGGAGAGATTCTTGGCTTTTAAATCATCCATGATCATTTGCGATTTTTTCTCAGCCAGCAATTCGCTTTTTAAAGCCGGTTCGACCTGTTCCAACGAAGCATATCCTCGGGGATATACTTCGGTTACTGCGGCCGCAATAAATTTATTGTCAATTTCAAAGATTTCAGAGATAGAACCTTTCTTGTTATTAAATGCCCATTTGATCACCTGACGGGCATCCTGAATCGGGCCTAATGAATAGTCTCCGGGGGTCAGGGTAGCATCCGTAAACATATGATACCCTTTTTCCTGAGCATTAGTCTCGAATTTTTCGACATCGGTGCTATTGGCCAAACATTGATTTACCTCATTATACAAGGTGTTGAACGTTTCGTTACTGGGAAGCACATTCATCACGAAGGTAGCCACATTGGCTTTGGGTACGTTTTTGGTACGTCCTGTTACCTGAATGATTTGAATAACATAATCGGAACGAACGGTAAAATAGGTTCCCTCTTTGGCCGAGAAGCAGGCATTCTTAAATTCTTGCCCGATACCGTTCAAAGCGGCCACTTCGGTAAACCAACCCAAATCGCCTCCATTTGCGGCGGTGGATTGATCGACTGAAAACTCTTGTGCCAACGCTGCAAAGTCGCCTCCTTTGTTCAATACATTGATCAAACTGTCTGCCAATGCCAACGCTTTGGCTTCATCCTGCAACGGGAGTGCGATATGACGGGCCTTAACGGAGTCGGGGGCCATGGTTGTTCCCATCAAACGGTACATCTTATAAGAGTCGTCTTCCAGGAACGGACCTTTTACATCGTTTACCTTGGCAGATTTGACGAAACTCAATACCTCTGCCGGCAGATCGCTCTCTGCTACATAGGCATCCAGATAGGGTTGGTCGGAATTGAGGTTTACCAGGTCTGCCACATCGGTAGTGGTAGAAAATTCTTCTTTGAGTTCCGTTATTTTCTCTTCTGTCAGTTTATAATCCTCTGCACTCGGATTGATATCGACTACAAAATATTTGATATTCCGAGTTTCGTCTTGCTTGAAGAGTTCTTTCCGGCTATTGTACAATTTTTGCAACGCAGCGGGTTCTATCGTAACCGATGAATCGGGAATGGAACTGTACGGCTGTACGGCATACAAGAAATCAACGCTCTCTTTACCTGCTTCGTAAGCAGATTGCAGGTCAAGTTTGTTAGGCATGATGGCTTTCACCAGCAATCCATTGTATTTATCGATCAATCGTTGTTGCTTGATGCTTTTTTCCAGATACAGCCAGAAATTTTTATACATCATCAGTTGTTCTGCCTGTGCTCCGCCCAGAGCTCCCTCTTCGATAGAAAGGATATTTTGCAGGAAACCTAAAAGCATTGATTTGTCAAACTGCCCGGTTTGCGGATTCCGGAACAGTTGTTGAATCATCGGAGAGATATTGTCTCCCTGCAATATATCAGCCAGCTCTTCGGAGGAGACGGTCATCCCTATTTTTTGGGTAGCATCGTCTATCAAAATTTCGTTAATAAGACTCTCATAAGCATTCTGATTGATTTGTATGGACATTTCGTTGGACAACGCACTCTGACCGGTTTGCAATTTCATCGCTTCGGTAATCTCATCAACACGTTCCTGGTATTGTCCGGTAGAAATTCTTTCTCCATTTACTTCTGCCACTTTATCTGCCGACATTCTAAACAATGTCTGCCCTGAATTCAAAAGGTCTCCCATAATGAACGCCAACAGAGCAAACCCTATCACTACGGCCAAAAGTCCGGCTCTTTTTCTGATTTTCTCTAACGTAGCCATTTATTATTTTGTTTTTTTTAGTTTTATATTCTACATTTACATTTCTTGCAATAAGCGCACGAAGATACGAATTTGTATTTACATTACGGCCATTGTTGGAAAATTTTTCTACATTTTATCTATTTTCATCCGTACCAACTCGATTCTGTTGGTACTTCGCTTTATTATTTTAATGGTATAATCTCCTATTCGCACGGTTTCTCCTGCACCCGGTATGGACTGGCAGTGGTACAGGATATACCCGGCAATAGTGAGGTATTCGTCATTTTCGGGTATGCCGAGGTGAAACATTTCGTTTGCTTTTTCTATTTCCAGGCGTCCGGAAAACAGATATTCGTTTTCAGACACACGCCGGGCCGTATAGTGTTGGGTATCGTGTTCGTCTTCGATTTCTCCGAAAATCTCCTCAACCAAATCTTCCAACGTTACGATTCCGGCAGTACCTCCAAACTCATCGACCACAACGGCCATACTTCTTTTACCGTGCATGAGTGTTTTCATCAATTTATGCGCCGGCATGGTTTCGGGGACAATAGAGATGGGTATAATCCGTTTTTTCCAGTTGTCTGGATGGATAAACATCTCCGAAGAGTGTATATACCCCAGAATATTATCTATCTGATGTCTATACATCAATATTTTGGAGCGACCCGTTTCTATAAATTGTGCGATCAGACTCTGTTTGTCAACAGTTTCGATGTCCATTGCCACGATTTCTGAACGAGGAATCATACAGTCCCGAACTTTTACGTTGGAAAAATCCAATACGTTTTGGAACATTTTCACCTCGGGTTCCACCGCTGTATTTTCCGGCACAGTATTGAGTCGTTGGCGAATAAAGAAATCCAAGTCTATTTTGCTAACCGGTGTATCGTCTCCTGCATTCTCTTTTTTTATGCCCAGAATGCGCAAAAGAGCCCGTTGCAACAGGATTAATATTTTTGATATGGGATACAACACCAGATAGAAAATAAATATGGGAACAGAAAAAAAACGCAACAAGAAATTGGGTTGAAGGCGAAACAGATTCTTGGATAGATATTCGGCTGTAAACAGCATAATCAGGAAAGAGAGCATAATTTGACCCGACACGATGAACGTATCGTTTGCATACAAATGACTAAGGAGCGGTTCCAGGGCCCGGGCCATTCCTATGCCATAAACGACCAACGCAATAACACTGCCCACACTCATGGTGAAAACGAATTGTTGTTGGTGCCGAAAAAATTTTTCCAATATCGAACGGATCATACGATTGTTTTTTCTATCCAACTCCAACCGAACTCTTCCGGCTGATACAAAGGCAATCTCTACACCCGAAAAGAATGCAAAAAAAAGAAGCGATATCAATATTAACAAGAGGGTTGGGTCCATGTGGTATTTTATTCGGATTTTACGGTATCTACGCGTTCAACAGAATCTACACGCAATGAATCGGATTGTGCCGCCAACAATGAATCGGATGCGACTTTTTTCTGGAACGATATATACCCGGCGTCTCCGTCAATCATTTCCCGGAAAATAAAATTTTCCATCCGCTCATCCGAATCAAAGCCTTTACCACTCTCCATAAAGGTACCGTCTTCGTCTTCTACCAGAACATCTACTTCCGAATATATTTTCTTTTTTATCCGATCCCAGAAAAGTCGCTGAGTAAACAGACGACGGCCATTCAAATTCTTTACCTCTACGTTTCCTGCCAGCTCCCACAAATCTTTGTTTTTATAGAACCACGCCGTATCGCATTGCACATAGGCTTCGGCTTGCAACAATGAATCGAATTTTTCCACATACAATCCTTCGGGAAAAAGCCAATACGGATCACGGGATTTTTCGTACATCAGCCACTCTTTGGCAATCATACGGTAACGGGGAACTCCTGAATCGGAATAAAGCGAGTTGACATCGAGCGTCTTTATGGTGGGAATCTCGGTCTCGTCGGAAAATGCACTGACTACCTCTTTTTTCTCTCCCGAACAGGAAGATACAAAGATGACAACGATAAACAATATCGCTGTAATGTATGTTGAAAGATTTTCTGTATATCGTGTATGTAGAACCGATTTTTTTTGCATAAAAGAACAACGTTAGACGCCTTGAAACGGAAAATATCCCGACAATATCAACGCACAACGGTTTTTTCCTGAATCCAACCTCCGATTGTTATGGTTTTTCCTTTCCCCAAGTCCATGTGCATAAATATATCTTTTTCCGACGGGAACTTTCCGGAATAATTATTGATAAGGGAATCTGCCTCTTCGGTCACAGACTCATCCATCTCCTTGGCTTTTTCCAGTTTATCAACCGCCAGATAATAAACCGTTTGTTGCAATACGGCATCTTCGGGATAAATATTGTGTGCATCATCTACATATATCTTGGCCAACAAAATGTACGAATTTCCGTAATGCGGGTTTTCAGCAATTGCCTTCATCAAAATTTTGCGTGCATTGATGTAATCATGCTGTACTGCATATATGGCGGCAATTCTATACAGGTATTCTGCCCGCTGTTTGATGTAGGCTGTATCTACCATATCATATGCTTTTTCGTATAAAGAAATAGCTTCCGAGTAATTGTTTTCTTTATAGGCTTTCAACGCTCTCTTTGAGAACGATTCGGCCGAAGGAATCAAGGCCGACAAATAATCTACGGCATTTTGATAAACCGGCAATTCCTGTTGCTTGATGGCTTGCAACAAACTGATTGTCTTTTTCAGAAAAGCGGTATCCTGTTTATGAATTTCTACCTGGGCAGACAACATCTGTTGGACGGTATCGCTACTGGCTACGCCGGACGAGAGATAGACATAGGCCAATATATCCTGAATTTGCTTGATGTATTGAGCATTGGTCCCGTCTGTGGCACGAGCCAGAGCTTCATCCAAATAATCGCAAGAGAGCTGATAATTGTACTTAAACTCTTCGGCTGTTATTACCGTATCTTCTTTCATCAGCCGATTGCTTATCTGAACAAAATAGGACAAGATATCGGGAGAGGAGGCCTCTTTCTGTCCGTATACAGACTCTTTCAACCAGCCATAAACCATACGGGCATCGATTTCTTCTTTCCGATAAAATATGTAATCGCGCGATTTGTTTCCCAATATCCAGGAGGTAGGGAACCGTTCATCGTCTCCAAAATACTTGATTCTATTGTCATAGACCTCCATCAAGCGGTCTATCAACGCATCTCTTTTTGCCGGATCTTTCTCTTCTTCAATCTGTTTTTTTATAATCTCTACACCATACAGATAAATATTCCGCGAAGAGGCTGGACACTCGGCATATACCTTCTCCCAGAATTCTGCCGCTTCTTTAAAGGCTCCGTTTTTTGCATACGTGGAGAACATCCTCAGATTTTCGACACAAGTTACACTATCCTCTCCTAACCCGAAAGGGGTACCGGATTCTATGCCTTTTTGTGCTTTTGCCGGAAACAGCAAAAAAAGGGCAAAGATCGGGACAAGCAACACTTGCAAAAACTTCATCTCTTATTTTATACTTTGACGTTTATTCCAATTTCGATTTAAAGAACCACATTTCATTGAATGTCAAGCTAAACGACACCCGGAAATAATCTTCTTTTACAAAATACTTGACCGTGGGCTCCTGACGGACGTATTCAAGTGCCACGTTTACAATCGACTTGTCGTTCCGCAATGGGAATCCCAAACCACAAGAGACTCCGTATTCGTTCAACTTGCTCTCTTGTACCTTTTCATACGAACGGTTATAGAATGCACCCGCCCGATAACGAATCTTATTCCAATATTTTCGGGAGTATATGTCGGGAATCCATTCACCGCCAACGGCAATTTTAAAACGATTACTCAAAGAATCCGTTTGGTTGGCAAACTTTACATCCGCCCAATTCTGGTAGGTTACATCCAACCCTACCGTCAAATTCCGATCGCGGGCATAGGCAATCCCAATACCGAATGAGTTGGGCAATTCATATGCATTTTTTAATCCCACCCGGCTAACGGTATCTATTTCGGCATCCGAGGTAGAACCACTTGTGTATACGGCTTTTTGGGTGGTTATGTGCCCCAAAAGGGTTTTCTTGGGAGAGAAAGTGGCCCCTATGGTCAGGCTCTCCTTTTTATTCAACTGATAGGTATATTGTGCGCCAAAAAGCATCCGGAAATCTTTTACCCGCACTTTCTGATCGAATCTCGAATCTTGGGCATAATAGCTGTTGGGCATATAGACCTCATCGGCATAGGTAATATTGCCGAACAGGTAATTGAAATTAACCCCTACCGACAATCCTTTGTAAACATTGGCCCCCACCGCGATATAGGCTTCTGACAGACCGCCCTCACCGGAATGGTAAAGAATCGTATCGTTTATATTTTGCCCGTAATCATATCCCACAAAGGAGAACGGTATCAATCCTGCACTAATGGCCATCCATTCCGTAACGGGAAATTGGAGGACAACGTAGTCAAGTCCGCCATTAAAATTGGAACCGCGGTTGACTCCTTCGGTAAATTTGGAGTTCTGGATATTGGCCCCTATATCGAAAAGAAATGTCAATGAATCCATCGCGGCATAAGAGGCCGGATTCATTACGTTTATCTGCTGGCTGTTCCGCAATCCGTACCCGATACCGCCCATACCACGGCTCATACCGATGGAATTATCTGCCAATTTTCCGTAACCGTAACGCGAGTACGGTGATTTTGTATTGCTTTGTGCTATGCACACGGCTCCTAAACAAAGCCAAATGGCACAGAGTATCAATCCTTTATTTTTCAACATTATAACAAAGTATTCGGTTCAAACCCTTTAAAACTAAATTTTTATCTGCAAAGATGGCGCTTTTTAATTTTGTTGACAACAAAAAAGCATCTCCACCCGTTAAAAAAAATAAAATATCTGGATATATGGCGCTCCAATTTTCCACATACTGTTCTATCTCATACACCAATCCCCATATAACGCCGGCTCGAATAGCGGTGGTGGTATCGTATCCGATCTGCGGACAATCGCCTTCGGGTGATACTTGCGGTAATCGGGATGTATAATCGTGCAAAGATTGCAACCGGATGCGCAGTCCGGGCGAGATATTTCCTCCCAGGAAGGTGTTATTTTCCAACAAATCATACGTAACTGCGGTTCCTGCATCTATAACCGAAACCGTGCGGCCGGGAGCCTGGACAGAAGCTCCTATGATGCCGGCAATACGGTCGCGCCCCAACGTCCGAGGTGTTTTATATCCTATCTGCACCGGAACAGGCGTATCTGCGTCAAAAACACAAAGGTGCTTTACCAAACTTCTAAGGAAATCGATCTTTACCCGATCGGCATCTGCGGCTGCTACGGAAGAATAGATCGCTGAATCTACCGGATAGGATGTTATGAGAGCCTTTATAGAATCCTCATCCCATTCAGCGAAAGAGTGTACCTCTTCTGGTTGCTGTCCTCGAAAAAGCGCAATCTTTACTGAACTGTTCCCTTGATCTATTACAACATTCACTCCTCTCTCGATTTTGGGCAAAGGTAAGAAAATATAAGTATATAACGGTTTGTTCGAAACGGTTTGTATTACTTTTTTCGAAAAATCAACCATTATTCTCGACAAAACCGCAATTTTAAAAGACCAACTATTTTTAGGACATGGCTAATTCGCGGTTTTTTAGTCTTTTGATTTTTTCATCTGGAAAAGAATATGTACGTTTGCATATCAAAACCTCGACAATCAGAAAAAGATGAAAGAACGGCTTTTCGCATATTGGTCTGCGATACGTACAAAGGTCAGCATCTGGCGTTTGTTCGTGGTAGCATTTATCTTT
The DNA here is from genome assembly GCA_018714665.1 of Candidatus Gallibacteroides avistercoris. Lineage (GTDB taxonomy): Bacteria > Bacteroidota > Bacteroidia > Bacteroidales > CHK158-818 > Gallibacteroides > Gallibacteroides avistercoris. The sequence goes on from DVNA01000198.1 coordinate 7,744, forward strand.
ATCATGGTTTTCATCGATAACAACAGTTTGATACAACGTTACGAATACAATAAAAAAATCAAAGAACTTCAAAAAGAGATCAAACATTATAACCAGATCATTGAAGAAGGACGTCTCCAACTGGAAGAATTACGTTCAAACGATGATAATCTGGAAAAATTTGCCCGTGAAAAGTTTTTGATGAAAAAACCCAATGAAGATATTTTTCTTATTGAATAATGCGGTATGAACCAACGTATCTTAAATATTTTGTTTTATATCTCCGCGACAGCTGTTCTCCTGGCTTCTGCCTTATATATTACGCAATGGGAGGCGGCTCCATACATTTTTGCAGTAGGTGCTGCCGGTATGGCCATTGCCCGACTTTCAAATCGCTATCAAGGCCACAACATCCGATTGAAGCGATTGTACCGGATGGAGACTTTATCTTCGTTGATTATCGTGGCAGCTTCCTATTTTATGTTTAAACATCAAAACGAATGGTTTTTATTACTGTTCGTAGCAGCTATCCTTCAATTATATACAGCGATTCTCATTCCCAAAATAAAGGAAAAATAGAACGACATTTTTGATTGCGTCAGAATCTATCGCCGTATCGTCTCTAAACAAAAAACGCCCGGCTATTCGGCCGAACGTTCTCTGTTTTATAGGGATTATTTAAACAACATCGGTACAAATTCGGATAGATAGATACGCCAATTTTTCCAAATGTGACCTCCATCGGTTTCGTAATAAACGTATTTATATCCGTTGTCATCCAATTTCTTACGGAACTCTTCATTGCTTTTGTACAAAAAATCGGTTTTTCCGATGGCTATCCAATAGAGTTTCGGATTCTTGGAGAATTGTATTTTAAGTTTTTCGTCATTATTTTCGTATATGGATGACTGAACGTTTTGTCCCGGGACAATAGCGGCAGAAAATAGACCTATGTAATCGAACATATCCGGATATTGTTTGGAGATGTGCAACGAGTGGAATCCTCCCATAGACAAACCAGCAATAGCCCGCCCCGATTTCTTCTTGATCGTACGGTAGTTGCTGTCGATAAACTTGACTACATCAGGAAAACTCTCTTCCATCGTACCGTTCATGGCTCCGACATTGCCCGGCTTAATAAGACCTTCGGACGATTCGCCGGGAGCAGCTTCTTTGGTGGTATTTCCATTGGTCATCACCACGATCATCGGCTCGGCTTTTCCCTGGGCAATCAGGTTATCAAGTATCTGGGCTGCACGGCCCAAGGCAATCCAAGCCTCTTCATCGCCACCCATACCGTGCAACAAATAAAGGACCGGGTAGCGTTTCCCACTGCTTTCATACCCGGCTGGGGTATAAACCGTCATCCGACGATTCATTTTCAACGTAGGACTATTGTACCAACACCGGGCAACCGTACCGTGCGGGACATCGTTCACTTTATACAGGTCGGCCCGACCTCCTCCGATGATAAATATATTGGTCAGGGTTGAAACATCTCGATTCAAATATACGTTGTTGGGATCGAAAACTTTCAAGCCATCAACAATAAAAGTATAGCTATATAGCTCAGGAGACAACGGTTCAGGGGTTGTATATTCCCAAAGGCCGTTCTGTCCCTCTTTCAAGGAGGCTGTCCCGGGGGCATCAAATTGCCCGTATGGGGTTTCTATTTTCTGCGTCGGAAGAAAATCTCCGGTAATCTCTACTTTTACCGCTTTGGGTGCTTGAAAACGAAATGTAACGGTGTTGTCCTCGTGTATTTCAGGAGAAACGACACCTTGTCCTCCCCAGATTGCCTGTTGTGCAAACGAAGGAACAGACCACAAAAAAGCCAGCGTAATAATAAGCAGGGTTCTCATGTTAGAATTCTTTTTTGTTCAACAATACACAAAGATATATATTTTAAATCTGTTTAGGTTAAAGTTACTTGAAAAAACTTTCGTAAAACGACAAAATTCTTTTCATTGTTGTTTTACGATAGTTTTAATACGATTGAAAGAAAAGCCTCAATTTATAAAGGCCGTTCTTTATTTGGCATCCATGCTATTCGATCAACCTTTATTTTTTTTCTTTTTGAAGGGTTTCCCATCGAACGAATAGCCAAGGCTCCAATACAGATATTGTGCTTTGCTGAACCGGGAAGCCCGGATACCGAACGTCCCGAAAAGATTCTCTTTCAGGTAGGCCTTTACCCCCATGATTTGATAAAAACGATAATCGTATTCGTTCCCGTGCAGCAGGTTATAGCCAAAATTGGCAAATATGGATATGCGGGGCATTGTTACCTCCCCTTTAAGAGAAACCCCGCACGAGAATCGCTTCCATACACTGCCCAATTCTACCCGATCGTAATACATCCCATCGACCGGATGTTTCTCCCGCCAGGCCCTGGCGTCGGAACTTTCGTCGTACACGAACTCAAAACTGGGGCCCCAGCGATACTTGTAACTATTGACAATCATTGGGGCATAACTCAACCCGAAGACTTTAAACTGTCGATCTATATAACGGGACGGCAACCCGGTTCCGGTCGTATCGAACCTTATCTGGCGGGAGGTTATGGTAAACATCACGTCGTGAACAATGTGTTTTTCTATCTCAGGAGGTTCCATCTCTGATTCCGACAAAACGATTGATTTGGGCCGATTGATGTTATACACCAATTCCAGATAAGGGGCTACCAGATTAAGGCCCTTGTTGGGCAACCGATAGGCTCCATTGGAGAAATGGGTCAGCGACACGCCCATATTCAGGTCAAAGGCTTCGTTGATGTAATATTTCATGTACATACTGCCTGCCACATACACATTGACGGAAGAACCCAAGGCTACGTTATTGGGATTGTCGAACGGGTCATACGGGTCCCAGTTAAACGACATCCCCAGATTCCACTCATAATTCAACGCCCATTTGGGGTTGAAACGCCGAACGGTAGCTCCTTGAAAAAGATAGAGGGCAAAAGGGAGACCCAAGTCTTTCTTGTCGAAAAAATTTGCAGAATAGAATCCGATACCGTAATAGGGCATTCCGTAGGCTTTATCATCCCAGGAGTCTCCATCTGAACCTCTTCCGTACTTCAATGAGATCGAGGAGTAATAGGGTATTTTGTTTTTCCCGCTCACAAAATCGTTCGTGGGAAAAACCCACCCTCCTTTGGTATCCAACGAAATGAACGAAGGTTTTTTGGTTTTTACTTCGTCTTCTGTTTCTCTCTCCATCGCACTCCCATTTTCTGGACTAAGGAGAGAAAACAAGCATCCTAAAAATACTCCTATTATCTTTTTTCGGTTCATAGATCTATTTTACCACCACTTTTTCATCGGTTGTAGTGGCTTTTATTAACGAATCATACATGGCTTCGCAGCTTATGGCCGGCAACATGAAAGTTCCGGCATAAGCGGCATATAAATTGACCTTGATCTCGACACTACTACCCGATGGCAACACGTCGATGTACGAACAAACTCTATCATCCCGGAAATCCTGATAACTTACACCGGCTACGTTCGGTGATACGCAATCGTTCAGGAAACGGGTATTCAATATCTCCCAACCAGCCGGAACGATCTGGGTTACCACCAGATTTCGTATCGTCTGGGTAGAGGGATTGGAGATGCGCACTACCGACATGAAATCGGTACCCTGGGGCACGTTATTGACCGATACCGGTACGCCTTTCTTGTCCACGTAACGCACATCCATTTTGATACCATTGGACAAGGCCTTCGTTTCGCCCTGTTTTACCATACCCGTCAGGACAACCCGGCCAAACAGCGGAGAAGTTCCCTCGTTGCGTATTTCCAGATCTGCCTCTTCTGAGCTCTTGTCTGCAAGCGTTTTCATCCACATCTGTTTGGGCGTATCGACCTCTTCGTCTTGCTCGCCATAATGGTAAACGAATTTCAGATCGTCCGATACGGGATATTTTTGCATATACTTGGAGAGGGCTATCAGGGAGAAAGCGGTGGTTTGGGTGCTCATCCATTCGGAAGAGGAGAGTGCTTCTGACAGTTCCGTAGCCAATGCTGCGGCGTCTGAGGATTTATTGAGCAGGCATAAAGTCAGTAACTGCATGGCCCGGTTACGATAGTCGCTACCGAAGGTCATGTCGTCCAAACCGGCGGTCTCTACATCTGTGGTACGGGAGGTCAATTGCTCGGCGACTTCCGGTTTGCCAATATTAGCGTAAGCGGCTGCCAATACCCAATAGGTGATGGGAGCATACGCATCATCGGCCATCAACCGATTCATGGCTCCTATCTCCGGGCTTTGTGCCAACGACAGAACATACAACCGATAGGCTTGTGTCAACGCTTCGCCTTGGTTGTTCAATCCATTAACAGGTTTCCATTGCTGGGCCATTTGGAGCTGGTTGGTCAACCAACTTTTTTTCATGGATGACGAGACGGCATATCCCTGTTTTTCAGCCTCCAACATAAAATGTCCGGCATAAACAGATCCCCATCCCGAGGTGCTGCTTTGTCCGGGCCAATAGGCAAATGCGCCATCTCCCGTCTGGTAGGAACGCAAACGTTTCAACACACTCTCTACCTTATCCTGTATCTGGGACAACTCTCCGGACGACAAATCGCAGCATTGAGAGAGGTATAACTGCGGGAAGGCTCCCGAAACAATCTGTTCGAGACACCCATGCGGATAGGTGGTCAGATAGGCTATCCGAGAGGTCAAATTAACCGGGGGGACGATTCCCACTTCCAACAGGGCCCGATTTGTCCCGGGACGGCCTACCGGCGTCAACACCTTTTTCAACTCTTTGCCCGCTTCGAGGGTAAACGGCTCTATCGTTACCTGTTCGCGCAGAATCTCCCGTATCTCCAACTCGGCATCGTAGGTCGATTTTTCCTGTCCGGCTCGGGCGGTGATTTTGATCCGGGCTACTCCGGGATTCTCTTTCACCCGAATACGGAATCGTACGGACTTGTCGCCTACGGTAGTAAAATGAAGCGATTTTTCCGACTCTCCTACCACCTGCACATTATCGGACAGAGAAACCGAAACAGCTACATCGCCGATATTTTCCTGGGTAGCAAATACCGTTACGGGCAAATCCAATTCATCTCCTACTCCCAATACGCGAGGCAGGGTGCCCAATACCATGATCGGATTCTTCACCAACATCGTCTTTTCGGCCGATCCATAGGCCGATCCGTTGCCGGCCACAACCATGACACGTACCCGACCGTTATAATTAGGCATCTGGAATGTATGTGTGTGTTTTTTGCCCTTCTTCAAGACAAATGGCCCGGCAAACTGCACCACCGGCTTAAACCGGTTGACGATGGCCTTGGGACCTCGTATCAGGGCATCATCGCCCCCGATGGCAAAGAGCTGCTCTATTTTGCCGCCATAAGCGCCCAAAACGGAATTATACATATCCCAGGTACGAACGCCCAATGCTTCGCGGGCATTGAAGGCTTCCCACGGATCGGGGGTTTTGAACCGGGTTAAATCGAGCAATCCTTCATCGACAATGGCCAACGTATAGGCCATCTCCCGTCCCGATTTCTCGGAAACGGTTATTTGATACGGTTGCTCCGGTTTTACCTCTTGCGGCAACGACAGCTGCGGTTCGAGGTGGCTTGCCGGAGAATTGACCGTAAAAGGAACCACTCCGTACATCCGGATGGGCAGATCGTTCTTGGTAAAGGCATACGGTTGTATCAAGGTTACATATACATAGGCGTTGGGGAGCATACGGTCGGTTACGACAACCTCTACGCGCGTTTCGTTTGCTTCGCACACCTGTTCGGTGACCGACAACAATTCATTTCCGTTTTCGACACAAACGATTGCCCGCGCCCCTTTGGACGAGGGGATGGTAACAATCATCCGATCGCCGGGAGCATACGAATCCTTGTCCAATTTGAACCTTAACAGCGTGGCTTTGTCGGCTCCTTCCATATCGCGCCGGCCTTCTAACCCGGGCCAATCGAAATAGCTCCTCACTCCGGTAGAATGACCGCCGGATACGGCATCTGCAACCGAGACAAAGTAGGTACCCCACTCCTCCCTCGGAATATCCATCACTAGCTCACCAGCACCGGACGAATCGGTGGTAATTGTCGTGGTTCGTACCGGTCTGTTATAACTGTTTGAAACGAAATTTGCCAGATTGCTGTTATCGGCACTCCACCACCAATACCAGTCCACCTTGTATATCTTGACTTCTAATGTCCGGCCCTGAATGGGTTTCCCCTCCGGTGTCAGGGCCACCACTTTATAAGTATAAGAGTGGTCTGTCTCCAACTGTTCAGTCCCTTTTACGGGCGGCTCGATACCGACGTAACAGCGATACGGGGAGTAGAGAGCCCGAACGGCATCGATACTGAAATCGCCCGTCGATTCGTACACCTTGGTGGTAAAACTACCCAACAACATCCCCGGAGCCGACTGCCCGACATTTATCGCCGTATTGACAACGGCATTGCCTGCTTCGTCGGTAACGCCTTGTATCAAGGAGCTCTCTTCACTGGAAAAGAGCTTGGCCGGATTATCGAACGTATAGGATTCATATCCTTTAAATTCGGTCTTCGTAGCGATGAACGTCGCCTGTATGTCATATTTCATATCTCTGGCAACAGCTCCCTGCAACCATTCGGTATGTAATTTTGCATTCAAGGGCATGGAGCGTTGCAGCAACTTGTCGGCAAACGTCAAATCGATTTTCAACCGGTTGGGTTTGATGGTCTCAATACGCAACCGTTTGTTGAATTCGGCCCCTCCGACAGAGACTTTTACATTCCAAAAACCGGTAGGTGCATCCGGATCTATGGGCATATCGAACGCATATATGCCCAATACGCCCTGGGTCGAGGTCCGCTTCAAATATGACTGTCCCAACGGATTGAACAATTCCATCACGACCGGATGCTTTGCCGGGATGGTTGCCTGTTTGTCGTTCAGCATGAAAGAGAGATGCAAGGTATCTCCCGGACGCCAAACGCCTCTGTCGCCATAAATAAATCCTTTTAACCCCTTTTGCAATGCTTCGCCCGACACATCGAACGAGCTCAGCGAGAGTGAACTGGAAGCATCTACCCGCAAATACCCCCGCTGTTTCCCCGAGGAGGCAATCAGGTAATAGGGGGTCTCTCCCTCCAACGCGAAGGTGGCACGGCCCTCTCCATCGGTAGTGGCCGACTTTATGGGCAAGTTCTGGTAATTGTACAAGGTTACCTTCACACCGCTTTCCGGGAAAGTCGAGATGAGGTTATGGACCAGGACATCCATCTTCCCTGTCGTACCGAAGGTCGCCATGATACCTAAATCGGATGCCAATACATTTTTCCCCACCACTTTGTTGACATAATAGCTCTCTTTGCTGGGGTCCATCCGTTCCTGATAATTGAACTCTTCCCATCCAGACTCGCCGGAATAGTAGTAATACCCCCCTTCGTCAAAGCGAGACATCTCCTCGGCCAGTTTCAACCGGTCGTTGGCTCGGATTTCATCTTTGGAGAACTCCTCGACGCCGGAATATTGCGGACAGGCCAGCTCTTTGCTGAACGAAAGTTCTATGCGGTAAATCGCACCCGGTTCGGGCTTAATCAATTTATTGAGATCCAGCGCAAATGTATTCCAACGGGTCAGATCGTAACTGCCTAACTCGTCCAAAAAAATCGTTTGTCGCGAAACCAGACGGCCAAACCGGAGCAGATCATATGCATTTCCCAGTTGGTTCGACTGGAAAAAAGAGCCGATGTTCTGTTCAAAAATCTTGATTACCCGCACGACCACTCCGCGTAGCCCTATGGCCTGGAAAGGAACGGTCAATTGTTCGGACTGCGGGATAATGGTTCCCTCGCCCAGGAAGCGGACATTCGGTAAATTTTCTGACGAATTGATCTTTTTCTCAAAATCGCTGCTTAACGACGAGCCGTCGTTCGCACGAAACGAACGGGAAACGAACACCGTCCACGCTGTTTCGCTCTGTTTGTCAGAGTGATTGGGATATATCCGGATTTTATTGCTCCCTTCAAAATCGACCCACGATTCAACGCCGGAAATTCCAACGATTCCTTCCAGCGGTTGTTTCTTATCCAATGCCTTGGTAAACGAAATCTCTATAAATTTCTCAGGTTGCATTTCATAGCGGACATCGTATATCGAAAAATCATCTTTGGCCGGAATTGGGGTAACAAACAAGGTCTGTCTGGACTTGATTCCCATTTTGTTGGCCTCTTTTAAAACCGTCAAAGAGTTCCCCTGATCTAAATAAGGGACATTTTTTACAATCAATTGGTGCCGTTTTCCATCCGCGCTATGGTTCCATTGGGTGGTTGCCGCAAATATGTTCAAAAGGATGCTTCCCTCTACCTCTTCCGAAGATTCTCTATCGGAAGTAAATATCGTAAAATCGTATGTAAAGCTTTTCTCTTCGACGCTCATTCCATTCAGTTCGGCACGCATCGCCGCCGGGACGGTTCGGAACCTGAATTCAAACGGCTCCTTTACCGACGAATCGCCAAACCAATTGGCTAAATCGACCTTGACCCGGTAACGGGTATCCCGCTCGAACGATTTATTCGGGGTAAATATAATCTGTCTATTATCCTCTACCCGGAACGTTCCCTTTACGGCGGGCGTCAGGCGGATACTCTTGGCCAGCTTTTCGGGAGCCTGCTGATCCACAGGCAGATCTTGCGTCAGGATAATACGCAAAGGGGTAAACCTGGAAACGGTTCCGGAGGTATACGCTTCTATATACGGACTCATTTTTATACCTGCCATTTCTCCCTTATCCGACGAACACGCCGAAGTGATGAGACAGCAACCTATCACTACCCATAGAAAAAATCCTTTACCTGCTTTCATCCCACACTAAAATTTAATTGACATTGAAACAAATATACAACAAATAATTGTCTTTAATCGGAAACCGTTCTTTTTTCAAAAATATTAACCTTACCACACCTACACGTCTAAATATATCTTCTTTCTAAGAACAAAAATAGATATATTTGTATAATGATACGATGGTGGCACATATCAAAATTGGTTTTGTACTCTCCAAAGAAAAGGAATGTTCGTTGCAGACGGATGAAACGAATATTTTTTATTTTAATTTTCTTGTCGGCAATCGGGTTGCTGCTCTATTTCTGTACTCCGAAAGACCTGTTTCCCCAACCGCCATCGGCGCTGTTATACAGTGCCGAAAAGGAGCTGTTAGGTGCACGCATCGCCGCTGACGGGCAGTGGCGATTTCCTGCGACAGATACGGTATCCGACAAATTTACCGCTTGTATCACTACCTACGAGGACAAACGTTTTTTCTATCATCCGGGCATCGACCCGTTGGCACTGGCAAGGGCCGTTCTGCTAAATATCGAACACCGGCAGATAGTCAGCGGAGGCAGTACGCTTACCATGCAAGTCGCCCGCATGGCACGGGGTAACCGTTCCCGAAACCTGTACGAAAAAGCGGTAGAGGCTCTTTGGGCGCTGTCGTTAGAGTGTCGGCTCTCCAAACAGGAGATACTCTCGCTTTACGCCAACCACGCACCTTTCGGGGGAAATGTCATCGGTCTTGAAACGGCGGCCTGGCGTTACTTCGGGCGGGATGCCTCCCGCCTCTCGTGGGCAGAAAACGCGACCTTGGCTGTTCTACCCAATGCGCCGGCCTTGATACATCCGGGGAAAAACCGGGACCTGCTGCTACAAAAACGCAATCGGCTGCTTGCTGAATTACAAAAACGGGGCATCATCGATGAAACGACCTACGAATTGTCTTGCCTGGAACCGTTACCGCAAACGCCCCTGCCTTTGCCCAACCATGCTCCTCATTTATTGGACCGGATGATGAAAGAGTCCGGCACAGGGAAAATGCAATCGACGCTGCAATATCGGCTACAAATACGTTGCCAACAAATTGTCAACCAATATGCTGACAAATACAAGGGAAACCACGTACACAACATCGGAGCTTTGATTGCCGATATAGAGACGGGCGAGGTTCTGGCATACGTCGGCAACATAACCAACGATACCAGTCAAATATCGGCCTGGCAAGTGGATCTTGTTACTTCGGAAAGGAGTACAGGCAGTATCCTCAAACCGTTTTTATACGCCGGTATGTTGCACGACGGGCTTTTGCTGCCGGGGACGCTTATTCCGGACATCCCGCTGAACATAAACGGATTCACCCCTCAAAACTTCAACAAGACTTTTTATGGAGCCGTTCCTGCACATACGGCCATAGAGAGGTCCTTGAACGTACCGTTGGTCAGGATGTTATCCCAGTACAATACCAGCCGGTTCCTGGCACTGCTCAAAAAAACGGGTATGACAACCTTGCCGTTTTCGGCAGATCACTACGGAGCATCCCTGATTTTAGGAGGTGCGGAAGGGTCGCTCTGGGACATCACCGGGATGTACGCCTCGTTATCGCGTACGTTAAACCATTTCAAGAAATACAACGGCCGTTACTGTCCGGCAGACATCCATCCGCTCAGGTTCACCCCCTCTCCCCCACAAAAGCCCATTCAGTCGGTCAAGGACGAACGGCTGACAGACGAGACTTTGTATTCGGCAGTTTCCATCTGGCATACGTTCGAGGCCATGTCGGCGCTCAGCCGTCCTGAGGAGGAGGCTGATTGGCAGCAATTCGAGTCCATGAAAAAAGTGGCCTGGAAAACCGGAACCAGTTATGGAAACCGGGATGCATGGGCCGTAGGTGTAACCTCCCGATACGCCGTAGGGGTCTGGGTAGGGAACGCTACGGGCGAGGGACGGCCGCAACTGACGGGTGTAGGATATGCGGCTCCGGTTTTATTCGATCTGTTTTCGTTGCTCCCGGCATCGCCCTGGTTCGAGGAACCGCTCGATGAATCGGCCGAGACGGTTATTTGCAGAAAAAGCGGCTACCGGGCCTCGGACGCGTGCGATGAAACCGACACGATACGGATCCCGGAATCGGGGTTACAAACCAAGACCTGTCCTTTTCATCGCTTTATCCACCTCTCCTTAGATGAGAAATTCCGAGTAAACAGCTCTTGCGAACGGATTGAACGAATGATCAAAAAATCGTGGTTCGTATTGCCTCCCGCTCAGGAGTATTATTACAAGAACTACCATATCGATTACCGGCCACTTCCTCCGATAAAACCGGGATGCGACGAGACCCAAAGTTCCCAGATTGCCATCATATACCCTGAATACAACGCTATCCTGATACTTCCCAAAGGGTTTGAAGGCGAGAAAAACCCCGTTGTTTTCAAGGCTGCCCACGCCCGGGAAGATGCTACTCTATATTGGCATTTGGACGATATTTATCTGGGGGAAACTTCTGGCAAACATGAGATAGCGTGTCGACCCGATATAGGGACACACCTCCTTACCGTGATTGACGAACAGGGCAACCAACGAAAAATCATTTTCAACGTCAAGTAAAGAGAATTGTATTCGCTCCTATCAAAGAAATCCATTGAAACAAATCATTCAATACCACAAGTGCCTAAAAAGGGAAAACGGCTGTCTCGTAATAGGAGAGACGGCCGTTTCCCTTTTTTTACTGTTTACTTTTACAAAGTATTTAAAATAACTCCATCAATATCAATCCGTACGATTCTTTCGGTTGAACCTTGTTCCAATTCCAGTTCATAATAATCTTTTTTACCTGTTTCTTGCCAGTATTCGGCATCGTCAATCCGCCAATCGGCCCATTGAGACTGAGCCAGAGCATCTTTCACCGTTTGCGGCAACGAAAGCGGACTAACATCGTAATGAGTAGAAACCCACTGCATCTGCATATCGAACGCAAGTTCTTTTTTTACTCCTGCATCCAGAATATCCAACTCATATCCAACCTTTTCTTTCTCAAAATCCAGGACAACAGCCTGTGGATAATTTTCAGTTAAATAATTCTGAATGGCATCCGGCATGGTTGTCGGCAAATATTTATCACTACTATCAGAAGCATTCTGTTGGGTCTTTATCCATTCTCCCGTTTCCGTAAAATAAATATCTACCTCACTTTTACCAGACTCCAACTCTACTACATAAACCGTAGCTTGTCCATTACGGATCACTTTATCGACATCGTCTATTTGCCAAGCTGCGTATTCGGAAGAGGCAATCCACTCCCGGATGGTGGCCGGCAGTAGGGAATAGGGGAGGTCTTCTTCTGTCAAAAGCAAGTTCCCGGCCGAATCGAACCAAGCCTCT
>DVNA01000199.1 GCA_018714665.1 Candidatus Gallibacteroides avistercoris
TTTATCAAACCGATACGGAATTTAAAACGGAAAAGGCGGTGATGATCAGCAAGGAAGCCGGTTTTATCGACATACACGTATTTGACGATGCCAAATCGCGCAAGGCGGCCAAAAACAACAAGGCCTACTGGGAGAAATTAGCCAAAGAGGGCCTTTCGGAGAAAAACGAGCGGGTAGCCCAAATCAAAGGATTCTCGGCCTCGAAAATGGAAGGGCTTCCCGTCAGCAAGGCAGGCGAGAGTTTCATCTGGCAAAACGACAAAGCGGACAACCGAATTGTCAATGCTAAGGGTGAGTTCCTGAGATCGTGCCGGTTAGTTCCCCAAGGACTTGCCTACATCGGACAAAACGGACGCATCGTTTGCAAGGGAGGGAATTTCTACGCTCCCGAACAAAGCGACCTGGAAGCAATTCCCCAATTAGCCGCATCGCAGAATCAGTTCAGCGCAGAACTCGAATTGCTGCCTTATGAAGCAAAACAAAGCGGCCCAGCCCGCATATTGACATTCTCGAACGGAGCCTCTCTGCGAGACTTCACTATCGGACAAGAGGGAGACCATCTTGTCATGCGGCTTCGCACTACGGTAGTCGGCAACAACGGCGTAAGCAACATCCATCCCGAAGCCGTACTCGGGAAAATAGAGGCCAACCGCCCGTACCATCTCATCGTCTCTTTCCAACCGGGCACGCTGGTATGGAGGCTTAACGGAAAACTGGGACAGGCCGACTGGCCGGGCGACCTCACCAACTGGGAAAATATGTATCTCCAAGTGGGCGATGAACGCGACGCCGACCGCAAATGGTTGGGAGAAGTCCGAAACATCCGGCTATACGCCTATGCTCTTAGCGCCAAAGAGCAGAAGAAACGATATGCACAAGCCCAAAAGAGACTGAACGAATTGATACCCGAAAAACCTGTCCGGGTAAAAGCGAGACTGGTAGAGGAGAGTGTCCCTCCCACCATCGAACAACTCAACGAACAGGGATACAAACGATGTTTGACCACCCGTCATTTCCGCATTACGGAGGTATTGGAAGGCAAAACATTGCCCTCCCAGGATATTGTCGTAAAGGAGTGGTGTATTCTGGATTTGATTCCTCTGAATCGGAGAGAGGTAGGGAAAGAGTATGAATTAAGTCTTTACGATGCCCGCGATCACAAAGAGTTAGATAACGAATATACGGTAGAAGGACTGTCTCAATTTGACCTGCCGGTCTATTACAGTACCGAATTATCCCCAGTTCGTTAAACAATAAAGACATCCTGGCAGATACAAAGAGGGCGGTTATATAATATTATATAACCGCCCTCTTTGTATCTCCAACTTTCAAAAAGCTATTTCATATACCCTACCGTATGAGTAAGTATAGGCAGCTGATCGGTCCGCAATTTCAGGATGGAACGAAGTTTTTCTTTATCCATCGAAGCCCGTGGGACAGTAGCTAATCCGGCTCCTGCACAATACAGGGAGATATTTCCGGAGACAATCCCCACATCAATGGCTCCCATCTGATTGGCTTTTGCATCCCTGATTCCGCCCAGGAGAGCCAAATCGCTGACCAAGATCAAATGCACGGGAGCATCGTAAGCAAAAGCCTGTCCTCCGGTTACGGCATCATAAAAATTACCCCTGGCAATCTGTTCCAGTAAATTTTTCTCTGCATTATAGCGGTACGCCCCCTCCTTCATGATGACATATATATCGACATCCTGCTTGTTCAGGCACGAAGCAGCCGTCCGCATCCCTTTCTCCGGACGGTTTATCCCGTTACCGGCCCACAACAAATTGGAAAGCTCCTGCAAACTGAGCTCCTTGGTAGAAAACTCACGTGTGGATTTCCGCTCGGAAAGAGCTTGCATCACCCTCTTACCCCCGTTCAAATCGGGGCTTTTCAATTTAATGTCCTGTGCATTCACAGAAAATCCCGTAATAGCCATAACCATACAACTTATAACCAACTGTTTCATCATAAATACTTTTCTTCCAAAGATACGAAAATTCTGAAAACTTCCTATTCCAAAACAAAAAAAGGTTATCCTTATACATTCTTGTAACGAAATGAACATTGCAAAAACACGTCTCTATCCCTCTACCATACCTAAATTGACGAAAAAATCCATATAAAGATGAGTAAATACCAAAAATATATTATGTTTGTACATATAAAATAACATCATACATATCAAAATGAATAAATATAGAAATACCCGTTCCAATTACGACAAATTTCCGGCAACGGAGACATCCGGGCGCATCTGGCGAGGCTGGGAGGAAATAGGCTGTGAAATCACCCGCCGTACTACCGACAAACGCGCGTTATTGGTTCTGGATACTTACCACGGTGTACACGATACCGAACTGACCGAGGTCCTTACACGGCTTTGGCCCGAAGCCGAGCTGATTCGGACAGAAGAGTTGTTTTACGACGAAAAGCAAATCCGGAGCATGACCGAGCCATACGTTACCGACGACGAAATCTTCGGCTACCTCTCTCCGCTCGGTATTGCCGACTATTTCGAGCCCCAACGGCTCCACGACGCCCGCGAACGGATTCGGCTCCGCATCCGATCGACAATCGTTTATGGTTGCGGAGCAGGATATGTAGCCCCAAACGCAGACTTGACACTCTACGCCGACATGGCCCGCTGGGAGATACAACAGCGATTCCGGGCCCACTCCATACACGGGCTCGGGGTCGATAACTCGGCCGAAAGCCCGGCACGGCAATACAAACGCGGCTATTTCAACGACTGGCCGCTGCTGGACAATCACAAAAAGAGCCTCTACAACCGGGTAGATTACTGGATTGACACGCACCATCCCGGACGTCCACTGATGATTGCAGCCGAAACCTTTATGCAGGGAATCGAACGCACGGTACGACGACCGTTCCGTGTCGTTCCGTTTTTCGATCCCGCACCATGGGGAGGACAATGGATGAAAGAGGTCTGCGACCTCGACCGCGAACGGATCAACTTCGGTTGGTGTTTCGACTGCGTACCGGAGGAGAACAGCCTGTTGTTGCGCATCGAAAACGAACTCTTTGAAATGCCGGCCCAAAATCTCGTATATCTCCGGCCTCAGGAGTTACTGGGGGCTGAAAACCGGCAACAGTTCGGCGAGAGTTTCCCGATACGTTTTGACTTCCTGGATACGATGGGTGGTGGCAACCTCAGCTTGCAGGTACACCCCACAAACGAATACATCCGAAAAACATTTGGCATTCGCTACACGCAGGACGAAAGCTACTATTTACTTGATGCCGAAGCTGGCGCCAGCGTCTATCTCGGAGTAAAGCAGGGCGTCGATCCCGAGGAAATGATTTCTGCCCTCCACACGGCTCAGCAAGAGGGAACGACGTTCGATGCCGAACGCTACGTCAACCGGTTCCCGGCTCGCAAGCACGACCATTACCTGATTCCGGGCGGCACGATACACTGCTCGGGCGCAGGAGCCATGGTGCTGGAAATCAGCGCTACTCCCAACATCTTCACCTTCAAGATGTGGGACTGGGGACGCATGGGCCTCGACGGGAAACCACGGCCCATCAACATCGGCCACGCCTCGCACGTTATCAACTGGCAACGCGATACGGACGAAATAATACGGCACCACTGCAACTGCTTCAAGCCTATCGCCCAACACGACGGATGGCGCGAAGAACGTACAGGTCTGCACGATGCCGAATTTATCGAAACCCGGCGACACTGGTTCTCCGTACCCGTACCTCACCACACCCAGGGAGGCGTACAGGTACTCAACCTGATTGAAGGAGAAGCGGCTGTTATAGAAAGTCCTACGGACAGTTTCGAACCTTTTACGGTACATTACGCCGAAACATTCATACTACCGGCCTCGATCGGGGCTTACACGATTCGCCCTTTCGAAAAAGGAGCTTCGTGCGGCACCATCAAGGCTTACGTACGGCATTAACTCCAATAAAACCATCATATCATGTACGAAACAGATCCACGCACAGTTCTTACCCTCGATGCCGGAGGGACGAATCTTATTTTCTCTGCCATTGCCGGGAACCGGGAATTGGTTCAACCGGTACATTTTCACTCCGTACCGGACAACCTCGACAAAATGCTCAATACCCTTGTAGCAGGTTTTGAAACCGTACAACGACAACTGGCAACTCCCCCCGTTGCCATCAGTTTTGCATTTCCCGGACCAGCCGACTACGCTCACGGAATTATCGGCGACCTGCCCAATTTCCCCTCATTCCGAGGAGGTGTGGCATTAGGGCCCTTCCTGGAACGCAAGTTCGGCATTCCAGTTTTCATCAACAATGACGGCAATCTCTTTGCCTACGGCGAAGCCCTGTCGGGTGCCCTGCCGGAAATAAACGTACTGCTGGAAAAAGCAGGATCGACAAAACGCTATCGAAACCTGCTCGGTCTTACCCTCGGCACAGGGTTCGGTGCCGGTGCCGTAATCGATAACCGACTGCTAACGGGCGACAACGGCTGTGGAGGCGATGTATGGGTCTTCCGCAACAAACAATACGGCGACATGATTTGTGAAGAGAGCGTCAGCATCCGTGCCATCCGCCGCGTTTACGGCGAATTAACAGGTTCCGATGCTTCATCTCTGACACCTCTCGACATATTCGAGATAGCCGAGGGCAAACGACAAGGCGACCGCCAGGCAGCTTGTGAAAGCTTCCGACAATTCGGGGAAGTGGCAGGCGACGTCATTTCACAAGCGCTCACCATCATCGACGGTGTCGTTGTGTTGGGTGGAGGGTTGACCGGAGCGGCCAAATACTTCATGCCGGCCCTGTTGAAGGAGATGCGCAGCGAAATAAAGACATTTGCCGGAGACCGTTTCCCAAGATTGCAGATGCAGGTATTCAACCTCGACTCTCCGGAAGAGAGAGCTGATTTTGTACGAGAAAAGGCCATTTCTGTAACCATTCCACAATCGGATGTACATACCCGCTACCACCACGTACGGCAAACACCTGTCATCTGTTCCAAACTCGGGGCCAGCCGCGCCATCGCCTTAGGAGCTTATGCCTATGCCATTGCCAAACTAGACCGGCACTGTTAAAACCGATAGTAAAAACAACTCCTTTTCTACACAGCATAAAACAATTGACAAAAGATGGACAAACAGATTGACTTCACAAGCAAAACCCCTTTTCACGTGCAGGCGGAACAAATTCTACGCCAAATGATAAACAGCGAAGAATACTGCTCAGGAGCCATTCTACCCAACGAAGTGGAACTTGCACAAGAGTTGAAAATATCGCGAAACACCCTCCGACAGGCTATCAACCGATTAGTAATGGAAGGATTGCTGATTCGTAAAAAAGGAGTCGGTACTACGGTCAACAGACTTGGCAAAGCCAGTAGCAATGCCCGCAACTGGATGAGTTTCTCGCAAGAGATGAAAGCCTTGGGAATCGCCGTCAAGAATTACGAACTTCACCTCTGCTGGGAAAAGGCCAATCCGGAGGTAGAACGGTTCTTTTGCATTACTCCCGGCACTCAACTACTCAAAATGTCGCGGGTACGAGGAAACGAAGAGATGCCCATCGTTTACTTCTATTCCTACTTCAACCCGGCTATCGGCATGACGGGTGAAGAAGATTTTACCCAACCACTCTACACCCTGCTCGAACAACAATACGGCATTGTCGTACACAAATCGGTGGAAGAGATAAGCGCCATACTGGCAGGGAAAGAGCTTGCTCAAAAACTCGGGATACGAACCGGCCATGCGATTCTCAAACGCAAACGGTTCGTACTCGATACCCGAGGATTTCCGGTAGAATACAACATGGGACTCTACCGAGCCGACTCGTTTACCTATCGTATCGAAGCAGAAAAATAATACTCAAAATATACATTACATTTGCGATCTATCGGTTACGGAATCGGAGAACGACCTGCAACAAATTGTTAAATTTACCTTATAACGCATCTCATATAGAAAAATAATGTATATTTGAACCGGTTAAATAGATAAAGAG
>DVNA01000200.1 GCA_018714665.1 Candidatus Gallibacteroides avistercoris
CCGTATCTACCTCAAACCGTAATTTCGAGGGGCGACAAGGCCCCGGGGCACGTACCATCCTGGCCGGTCCGTTGGTTGCCGCAGCCGCAGCCGTAACCGGAAAGATCACCGACCCGCGCGACTTGATGTAACGAATCCGAAGTTTTATCCAGACGGTATATAAAGTTACCGTCGCAATATAACATGATATGATAGAAAAATTCAAGACTTTGACCTCTACCTGTGTCCCGTTGCCCATCGAGAACGTGGATACCGACCAGATAATTCCCGCCCGTTTCCTGAAAGCCACCACACGCGAAGGGTTCGGCAACAATCTCTTTTACGACTGGCGTTTCGACAAGGCCGGCAACAAAGTATCGACCTTTGTGTTGAACAACCCCCGTTACAGTGGTTCGGTGTTGGTAGCCGGTAAAAATTTCGGCAGTGGTTCCAGTCGCGAGCATGCCGCTTGGGCAGTAGGCGGATATGGTTTCCGGGTAGTTGTGTCCAGCTTTTTTGCCGACATTTTCAAGAACAACGCCCTCAATAACGGCGTCCTGCCGGTAGTGGTATCAGAGCGGTTTTTAAAAGAGCTGTTCGATGCAATCGAGGATGATCCCGCCACTACGGTAACGGTCGATTTGGAAAACCAAACCATCATCAACAACCGGACGGGCCAACAAGAGCAGTTCGACATCAACCCCTATAAGAAGAATTGCCTGTTGAGCGGTTACGACGACATCGACTTCCTGCTCAGCAACAAGGCAAAAATAGAAGAGTGGGAAAAAGCCCGTCAATAAAACGTCGTAGAATGGCAGCAGGTATGCAGATAGAGATAATGGACACTACGTTGCGCGACGGCGAGCAGACCTCCGGCGTATCGTTTGCCGTGCAGGAGAAACTGAGCATCGCCCGGTTGCTTCTGGACGAGCTCAAAGTAGATCGTATCGAGGTAGCTTCGGCCCGGGTTTCCGACGGCGAGTTCCACGCCGTACAGCGGATCTGCGATTGGGCCCGGCGACGCGATCTGTTGTCGCGTATCGAGGTGCTGGGCTTTATCGACGGAGGTGTCTCTATCAGTTGGATCGTCAAGGCCGGAGCCTCGGTGGTCAATTTATTGGCCAAAGGGTCGTTGAGGCACTGCCGTGAGCAGTTGCACAAAACGCCCCAGGAGCACATCGACGACATCCGGCGCGAAATAGAGAGGGCTACCCGGGCCGGTATCGAGGTCAACCTCTATCTCGAAGATTGGTCGAATGGTATGGCCGATGCCGGGTACGTTTTCCAGATGGTAGACACCTTGCAGCACGAGCCCGTCAAGCGGTTCATGTTGCCCGATACGCTGGGCGTGCTCAACCCCTACAATACGTACGATTATTGCCGGACGATGGTAACGCGCTATCCGCAACTGCATTTCGACTTTCACGCCCACAACGATTACGATCTCTCCGTAGCCAACGTCTATTCGGCAGCCAAGGCGGGTGTACAGGGTATCCATTGTACCGTCAACGGGTTGGGCGAACGGGCCGGCAACGCCCCCTTGTCGAGTGTACTGGCCGTATTGCACGACCAGTTGAAGGCCCGCACCTCAGTCGTCGAGTCCAAGGTGAACCGGGTGAGCCGGTTGGTCGAATCCTACTCCGGGGTACGTATCCCGGCCAACAAGCCCGTCATTGGCGACAACGTCTTTACCCAGTGTGCCGGGGTGCATGCCGATGGCGACAGCAAGAACAACCTTTATTATAACGACCTGTTGCCCGAACGCTTTGGCCGTACCCGCCAATATGCCCTGGGAAAAACCTCGGGCAAGGCCAACATCCGTAAAAATCTCGAAGCGTTGGGTATCGACCTCGACGAAGCCTCGATGCGTAAGGTAACCGAGCGTATCATCGAGCTGGGCGATAAAAAAGAGTTGGTTACACAGGACGATCTGCCTTACATCATCTCCGATGTCTTGAAACACGACGAGCAGGAGCACAAGATACATTTGCTCAACTATTCGCTTTCGCTGGCGCAAGGGTTGCATCCGGTAGCTATCCTGAAAATCGAAATCAATGGCGAGCAGTACGAATCAACCTCTTTCGGAGATGGACAGTACGACGCCTTTGTAAAGGCGTTGCGCAAGGTCTATAAGGAGCAGTTGCAACGACCCTTCCCCATGTTGGTCGATTATACGGTAGATATTCCTCCGGGAGGCCGTACCGATGCCTTTGTGCAGACCGTCATTACATGGGAACATCAGGGACAGACCTTTAAAACCAGAGGCTTGGATGCCGACCAGACGGAAGCGGCTATCAAAGCCACCATGAAAATGCTGAATAAGATAGAAAATTAACTCATACAAACGTTGAAATAACATGAAACTGAACATTGCTGTTCTTGCGGGCGACGGTATCGGGCCCGAAATTTCCGTACAGGGCGTAGCCGTCCTGACGGCCGTATGCAAAAAATTTGGACATGAAGTCTCCTGCAAGGAGGCGCTTGTAGGGGCTGCTGCCATCGATGCCGTGGGCGATCCTTTCCCCGAAGAGACCTACCGCATTTGTCGGGAAGCAGACGCCGTGCTTTTCTCTTCCGTGGGCGATCCCCGGTTCGACAATGACCCTGCTGCCAAGGTACGTCCCGAACAGGGGCTGTTGGCCATGCGTAAGAAGTTGGGGCTTTTTGCCAACATCCGTCCGGTACAGACCTTCTCTTGTTTGGTACACAAATCGCCGTTGAAAGACGAACTGGTCAAAGGGGCCGATTTTATCTGTATCCGCGAGTTGACCGGAGGAATGTATTTCGGTGAAAAACACGAAGGCGACGATATGGCCTACGATACCAACAAATACACCCGTCCCGAAGTAGAACGCATTTTGAAGGTAGCTTATGAGTATGCCCGCCGTCGTCGGCGTCATCTGACCGTGGTAGATAAGGCCAACGTATTGGCATCCAGTAGGCTGTGGCGGAAGGTGGCGCAGGAGATGGCTCCGAACTATCCCGACGTAACGACCGATTATATGTATGTGGATAATGCCGCCATGCGTATGATTCAGGAACCTACATTCTTTGATGTCATGGTAACCGAAAATACCTTTGGAGACATCTTGACCGACGAAGGTTCGTGCATTACCGGTTCCATGGGGCTGTTGCCTTCGGCCTCTACCGGCGAGAGCACACCCGTATTTGAACCCATACACGGCTCATGGCCCCAGGCCAAAGGACTGAACATCGCCAACCCGTTGGCACAGATACTCAGCGTAGCCATGTTGTTCGAATACTTTGGATTGCAGGCAGAAGGTGAGCTGGTTCGCCGGGCCGTAGATGCCAGTTTGGATGCCCATGTACGGACCCCAGAAATTCAGGTCGAAGGCGGAGCCAAATATGGGACCAGGGAGGTAGGTCAATGGATTGTCAACTGGATAGAAAACAATAGATAATTTTTACCGTTTTATGCTAGCGCGAAACCGATGCAGGTTTCGCGCTTTTTTAGCTTAAAACCTATCTGTTTTTCTTGTTGGATTGTAATTATCTGTTTATAAATGAGATTAGTAGATGAAATTTTTCTCCCCCAAAGCAGTCTGGATACGAAAAAAAAGTCAAAATAGTGTATATTTGCCGCGTAAATAGATTATATAAAATTGAATGGTAGTGAAAAAATGGATATGGGCGGCAGCCGTTTTGTGTATGGTTGCCATGATGGGTTGTGGCGAAAGCCAGCCGATAAAAAAAGAGTTTAAAATTATTCCTTTCGGACGTTATTCCTCCCAGTTTGGCGATTTGAACGATAAACACCTGTCGGCAGCCAAATCCATAGGAATCGATCCTGTTGCATCGAGAGAAGATGCCGAAAAACTGGGCCGCAAATTACGGGAAATAGAGACCTGCAAATATTATAAAATAGATAAACTGACCCACTCCATTCCGTTTCTGGTGCCCGAGGCCGAAGAGCTGTTGGAGACAATAGGTGAGAATTTCATTGACTCTGTCGAAAGCAAAGGAGCGTCAGGATATAAAATCATCGTAACAAGTGTGTTGCGGCCGAAAGAAGATGTCAAAAAATTACGCCGCAGCAATGTCAATGCCAGCAGTAATTCGGCTCACTGCTACGGCACTACTTTCGATATAGCTTATACCCGATTTGAACATACCCATAATAAATATGAGGTACCGGAAGCCCATCTGAAACATACGTTGGCAGAGGTGTTGCTTGATCTGAAAAAACAGA
>DVNA01000201.1 GCA_018714665.1 Candidatus Gallibacteroides avistercoris
GAGTGTTTTACGAAGTTCGGGAAAAGGTTTAGTTTAGTCCATTAGCCTATATATATGCTAAATCAAAGTAAACTATATTTAGGCAGCCAAATTTGCCTGCCTATAAGTTTTTCCTTATCTTTGTATGAACTAAAGAATACTTGCTTTTTTCTTTTGGCTGCAGTGGTTCTTGGAAGCTCACATGCAACCATCGGACGAAAAAAATCTGGTGGGAAGCTGTTCAAGAAGTCCCGATTATAAGCAAGTGCAAAGAAAGAAACAGAGTGAAAACAAAAAATTGGGAAATACCTTTAATTAACGATTTTGTTTCTTGTTTGTTCCTTAATTAAAATCGTGAAATTTTCAACAATCTGATTTTCAAATCATTATATAAACTATTTTTGAGAGATTGAATTTATTTCCAATATATTTCGACCCGTTCTTTGAATTTCCCAGAATCGACAAAAGCATTTATATCGTCTCGACCGCTGATGACAACCATTTGGTTGTCATCGGTCTCCGAGATGGCCGTAAACCAAACATCACTCAGTTTCATAATCGTAAAAATAGTCTGTTTTGCAGGCAAAGTTAAAATAAATATCAACACACCGACAAACTATTTACCTTTTACGTTTGTTCTTCGTGTATGAGAAATTTTACCATACTTCTTGGGTGGTTTGTCGGGACGATTGCCTTACAGGGGCAACCGTACGATACACAGGCTTTTCGTTCGGGACTAAGGGGAAACCCCAAACAGGTTACGACAACCGAACATCTATTTTTCACGTCCAATCCCACCAGCGAGAACGGACAGGAGAGTTACACGGTTATCAGTACATACAACCAACAAGGCATCTGCACCGGGCAAAAGATGTTCAGCATCGGAGGGGCTTTGATCGGAACGGCCGAATACAAATTCGACCGGAACGGCAACGTATATGAAATAGACTATACCGGCGAATACGACGACCTGGCCACCCGGTTGTCATACACCTACAATTCGTTCGGGAAGTGGCAAAGTTGCCGGACGTATCAAGGGGGATTCAGACAGACCGAGTTGATTACGTACCGTTACAATACCGACAACCGGGTGGACCAGATACAAGAGTTCAGTTCCTCCAATCTATTGCGAAAAACAGAAGAAATTATATACAACGCTGCCGGAAAAGACTCGATTACCCTTTTTAGAGACCGTCGCGGCAAAATCACCTCGCGCAACCTCTATTCGTATGTCTGCGACAGCTTGCTGTCGGCATATACCTCTTTCGACGGAAACGGAATATTGACAGAACATTACACCGCCTCATACAACGACAACGGTATCATCAGCCAAGCCCAGACAAAATGGTTCAATCCCCGGTTGTACAAAGAGGTTTCGTGCCAATACGACTCGCTGGGAAATGTAATCCGGCAAGAGGAAACGGTAAATACCCCCTCCTACATCGTAACCGAAACAACGGTTACATACCAATACGATCCGGTTGGAAACTGGATCCGGAAAACAATCGTAAAAGACGGGCAACTCATTTCGCAATCGGAAAGAAAGATTGTGTATTACACTCCGGGAAAGCTGCCATAAACGGAACTGTTTTTGCAAAAAGAGAAACGAAGGTTTCTCTTTTTTCTACTTTCTTTGTAGTTTTGCCTTAATAACCAACAAAAAAAATGAGCAACTACATCTTTGAAATCTGTGCAAACTCCGCGGAAAGCGTTGCACAGGCAAAACTGGGTGGGGCCCAAAGGGTTGAACTTTGCGCCGGGATTCCCGAAGGGGGTACGACACCCTCTTATGGGGAGATAAAAGCAGCATTAAAATATACAGACATCGACATAAACGTTATCATCCGTCCCCGTGCCGGGGATTTTCTCTATACGGAACAGGAATTGGAAATCATGGAATACGATATCGATGTAATACGGGAGAGTGGCATCCACGGTGTTGTTTTCGGCTGTCTGACAGCCGACGGAGAGATAGACACGGCTGCCATGAAACGGCTGATGAAACACTGTAAAGGCCTTTCCGTTACATTCCACCGGGCATTCGACGTATGCCGTCAACCCCGGCTTGCGTTGGAACAGATTATCGATTTGGGATGCGACCGCATCCTTACCTCGGGACAACAACCCAATGCCCAACAGGGTATCCCGTTGATACGAGAATTAGTGGTACAATCCAAAGGCCGTATCGTTATCATGCCCGGATGCGGCATCAACGAAACAAACATCGGCCAGATTGCGTCAGAAACCGGCGCCCGCGAGTTTCATATGTCGGCCCGCAGCCTCTATCCCAGTGGAATGATCTACCAAAATCCGCAGGTATCTATGGGCGGAACGGTTACGATAGACGAATACAAACATTCGCTGACAGATGCCGAAAAGGTAAAACGGACCATCGCTGTTTTAAACAAATAATCTCCGCCTATTAGAATGATATTTTACAAATAATGATTGATCTCCCGTTTCCCTCTTAAAAAAAGGTTTATCCAAATTTATAGACAACAATAGAAAGGGAAAGCCCGCCGAATGATTTTCGGCGGGCTTTCCCTTTCTATTATTCTGGTTCTATTCTGTTTG
>DVNA01000202.1 GCA_018714665.1 Candidatus Gallibacteroides avistercoris
AAACCGTTTTTTCAAAATTACTGTCCCAACGGGCATACATCTTGCTAATAACAATACCATCTTCCAGGCATTTTATCTTTAAATCATTACGGCCACTTTGCCCATAAAGATAGGCCAACCGCCAGATGGCATTTAAAATATAGGGAGGTGTTTCGTATTCATCGTTATACGTATTCTTAAAAGACTCTATCGACAAAAGGTACATCTGTTCAGCCTGTTCAATCTGGCCCCGTTCCAATAAGCTGTCGGCAGCATTGCATTGATACCAGGCCAACGGCGTAGTCAGGTAGTCGGTCTTCCACTTTTCCCTGTTTTTTTCTTCACAACGTTCCAATCCCGCTATTACAATATCGTCAACAGATAGGTTAAAGAGCTGTTTTACATAGGTATCTTCTACCGGAAACCATTTGTAACCGGTGTTTTCATAAATATCGACATCAAGCTCCTTGTCGCCTGCATACCCAAAAACGAAAGCAAAATCGTAATGTACGTGGGCGTCCTCTTTTTTGTCGGGCCTGTACGGTATCGGACGGGAATTTACCTCTACACAATACGGGAGTCCCTTGTATTCATTCATCGGGATAAGCTGCGATTTTGTCAAACCTGTTTCTTGTTGTACCTCTCTATACACGGCCTCAACAACAGATTTATCATTAAAATCGAGATGTCCTCCTGGAAACACCCATTGGTCGAGCGTTCTATGATGCAACAACAGAACTTTTCTACTCAGCAAATGGACAATAATTGCACTTACAAAAATATGTTCTGTAACGTTGCAACAGGCAAACATATCCTCGGGAGCAGAAGCATCCAGGAACGTCGTAAATGAAACGTCCACCGGTACTTTCAAATGGTTGATCTGTTCTTGAATCTCTCGTCGGGTAATCATAAGTCGCTGTTATTTTCAAATTTTGAACACGCTGTCTTGCAAAATTAAAAATAATTCTGACAATGCCTTAAAAAAGAGATAAAAATAAGGATGCCCTACCCGTTTGTAAGGCATCCTTTTGATATTGTTTCGGAGGATGTATCAGTATGCCCGGGCTATCAAAACACGGCCTGCCGAGGGTTTTCCGGTTACCATACATTTTCCGGGTTCTTTATAGCCTTCCAACGGGATACAACGGATAGTAGCTTTGGTCTCTTCTTTTATCAAGGCTTCTGTTTCAGGTGTACCGTCCCAGTGTGCCGCAAAGAATCCCCCCTCGTCGATACGCTGTTTGAATTCGTCGTACGAATCAACCTCTTTGATCTGCGAGTTCCTGTAATCAAGAGCTTTCTTATAGATATTGGCTTGGATTTTTTCCAGCAAATCACGCACATACAGTTCTATGTTATCGCACGAAACGGTCTCTTTGGTCAATGTATCACGACGGGCTACTTCAATTGTATTGTTTTCCAAATCGCGAGCCCCCATGGCCAAACGTACCGGCACGCCTTTGAGTTCGTATTCGGAGAATTTCCATCCCGGTTTTTTATTGTCGGCGTTGTCATATTTTACACTGATACCCAACGCTTTCAGCTTTTCTACGATATTGCCAGCTTTTTCATTGATCTGTGCCAGCTGTTCGTCGCTTTTATAGATGGGGACGATTACTACCTGGTAAGGAGCCAGATGAGGAGGCAATACCAGTCCGTTATCATCGGAATGGGACATGATAAGGGCCCCCATCAAGCGGGTGGATACCCCCCAGGAGGTAGCCCACACCAATTCACGCACACCCTCTTTGTTCACAAAAGTTACATCGAATGCCTTGGCGAAATTTTGCCCGAGAAAATGCGAGGTTCCCGATTGCAGGGCCTTGCCATCTTGCATCAGGGCTTCGATGGTATAGGTATCGACAGCTCCGGCAAAACGTTCGGATGCAGACTTCACTCCTTTGATAACAGGAACAGCCATATACTCTTCGGCAAAACGGGCATAAACGTTTATCATTTTCTGGGCCTCTTCTATGGCTTCTTCACGGGTGGCATGCGCCGTATGTCCCTCCTGCCATAAAAATTCAGCCGTACGCAGGAACAACCGGGTACGCATCTCCCAACGTACTACGTTGGCCCATTGGTTACAAAGGATGGGAAGGTCCCTATACGACTGTATCCAGTTTTTATAGGTATTCCAAATGATGGTTTCCGAGGTGGGACGAACAATCAACTCTTCTTCCAGACGAGCTGCCGGATCGACAACAACTCCTCCTTCGGGACTTGTTTTTAAACGGTAATGCGTAACAACGGCGCACTCTTTGGCAAATCCTTCTACGTGGTCGGCTTCGCGACTTAAAAAAGATTTGGGAATGAACAACGGGAAATAGGCATTTACGTGTCCCGTATCTTTAAACATTTGATCTAACTGCCGCTGCATCTTCTCCCAGATAGCGTATCCGTAGGGTTTGATTACCATGCAACCTCTGACGGCTGAGTTTTCGGCCAGATCTGCTTTTATCACCAAATCTTGATACCACTGAGAATAGCTGACAGAGCGCGGTGTCAGCTCTTTTAATTCTTTTGCCATGTTATCTTTATTTTCGTCGTTTCTTTTTACGGGCACAAAAGTACAAAAAACTGCCGGGTTTGTAAAGTGTTTCTTGCAAGGAATTTATTCAAGAAAAAGAGGTAGTGTTTCCTGCTTTAACGTTTTCTGAAAAATCCACGTTTCTGGCTGTCTAACAGTGCTTGTGAGGGTAACAGAAAAAGTTCTATGCGACGATTCTCGGCCCGGGCTTGTACCGAAGTATTGGGACGACGGGGATACTCGCTCCCGTATGCATAAGTAATTACCGATGCTGTATCGATGCCCGCCTGGATAAACCAACGGGCCGTTGCCTCTGCCCGTAATTGGGTCATCTTCTGGGTATATTCAGGTTTTCCCGAATCATCCATATAGGCTGCAATAATCAGATTGTACTCTTTCGATTGTACGGGCAGCAACACCGGAGACAAAATTTCGGACACAGAGGGTTTCAAGACAGAATCATTCGGAGCAAACAACGACGAAGCAGGTATCAATAATTTCACAACCTGATCATCCCGCAGCGTAAAAACCCGCACATCGGGTATGGCGGTCAGCTCCTGAGAGAGCTCTTTTACGGTCTCCGGCAACCACTCCAAATGTTTTCCCTCCCAAGGTTCGCCGACATTCTCTTCCAACGTCAGTTGTGCATCGAATACAACCTCTTTTGTTTTATGGGCACCTCCTACCAGATTGCTGACCGTAGAACAGGCCACCAAAGCAAGGCAGCAACCCATCAAAAATATTTTTAACAATACCTGCATCTATTACTTCGATATATCAAGTTTTCTACATACACACCTCTCTTGTGAAAAGACCAACCCGGTCTCTTCATCCAGCTCTTTTCAGAAATATTGGCTTCGGATATTATTCAAATATTCCCAACGAGTCGCAATAACTTAACTCGCCCTGAACGATAGCCTCTATTTCGTCTTCGCTCAGATTAAATCCGGCTTTTTTAGCATTGGCTGCAACGTAGTCTATCAACTCGTCTTCGTTAATCTCTACGTCTTCGTCCTCATTATCGTCCATAAACCCTTTATTTTCATAGAATTCATAAATCAGATCTATGATATAGGTTATATCGTCGTTAGTGAGTTTGGTTTTAATTTCTTCTGGTAAGTTATTAAGAATAAATTTTATGGCCTCGTCGTCATCGTATGACAACAAATCTTCTTCCTGACTCATAGCTGTAAAAGGTTATGGGTTTATTATGGCGTAAAAGTAACGAACAAGATTGTTTTTTGCAAATATGGGATTGGATAAATACATGTTTTTATCGTTCTGGTCTCAGCTACAAGAGCGAGATTCCGGATAAGTTTTTGGAGTTAATTAATTATATCTGTCGATATATATGAATATAACCAAAACAACCTTGTAAGGTTATTATTCCGGACAAACCTCCATGTTCTGAGACGAATTAGGTATATGAATAGAATCAGTATCGATTAGCATAATCGTGCAAAACATCCTACCGAAAGGTTCTTAACAAATGATTTTTGTCAGAAATAAAAAAGCCGTACTATTACTGTACGGCTTTTAGGTGAATGAATCTCTTGTTATTTATTTACTCGGAACTTGTCTATACCCTCTTTCAAATAGGCTATCGATTGTTTGGCTGCGGCAATACCGGCATTGATATTGGCCTCGGCCGTTTGTGCGCCCATTTTTTTCGGCGTAAAGAATGAACGTCCCGGAAATTTTTCCGTAATAACGGCTGCATTTGCCGGAGCGATGTCCGAAATATAACGGAAATCGGGACGGCTTTCAAACATTGTTACGATATCCTCTTCGTTAATGACCTCCTTGCGTGCCGTATTGACCAACGTCGCTCCCTGGGGCATCTTACTCAACAACGAAAGATTGATGGAGTTCTTTGTTTCGTTGGTAGCCGGAACGTGCAATGAGATGTATTGACAGGTTGCGTACAACTCTTCTGCTGAATGGACAGGTATGACGCCCTGTTCTTTCATAACATCATCTGGACAATAAGGATCGAACGCATAAACTTCCATCCCGAACCCTTTGGCTATGCGAGCTACGTTGCGCCCTACCTGGCCATACGCATGGATTCCTATTTTTTTCCCTTTGAGCTCTGTCCCGGAGGTACCGTTATAGAAATTCCGAGCAACCATCACCATCATACCGAAAGCCAGTTCGGCTACGGCATTCGAGTTTTGTCCCGGGGTATTCATTACACACACTCCCTTATCGGTGGCAGCCTGTAAATCGACGTTGTCGTAGCCGGCCCCGGCACGTACGGCAATTTTCAAATTTTTGGCGGCATCGAAAACCTCTTTATCCAAAATATCGCTCCGGATAATAACGCCATCGACATCTTTTATGGCATCTAACAACGCGCTTTTTTCCGAATACTTTTCCAGCAAACAAAGTTCTGCTCCGGCATCTTCTACCACTTTTCTGATTCCTTCTACCGCAACGGCTGCAAAAGGTTTACTTGTTGCTACTAATATTTTCATTGTTATACCTCCTGTTTAGCTCTTTTTTGCCAACGACACAAATAGGCCGAAAAAAGAGCGTGATTAAAAATAAAAAAAGAGGAGAAAATAGCAAATGTTTTACTTTCTCCTCTTCGGATATAAGATTAGTGTTGTCTTTCAAATTCTTGCATCACGGCGATCAACGCTTCTACGCTTGATTTAGGCATGGCATTGTAAATGGAAGCACGGAATCCGCCAACTGAACGGTGTCCCTTGATGCCAACCATACCTCTTTCGGTAGCAAATTTCACAAAGTCGGCTTCCAATTCCTTGTACTCGTCTTTCATCACAAAACATACGTTCATAACAGAACGGTCTTCTGGTTTTGCTGTTCCTACGAACAATTTATTTCTGTCTATTTCGTCATACAGGATAGCCGCTTTTTCCAGGTTCATCTTTTCTATCACCTTGATTCCGCCTAATTGTTTATAATATTTGAGCGTCTGCAAGGCTGCATAAACCGGTAATACGGGAGGGGTATTAAACATGGACTCTTTTTTAATGTGCGTAGCATAGTTCAACATGGTCGGGATAGGGCGATCAACTTTCCCCAAAGCATCTTCACGAACAATAGCGACGGTAACCCCTGCGGGTGCCAGATTTTTCTGTGCACCGGCATATATGACTGCATATTTGGAGACATCTACCGGACGAGAGAATATATCTGACGACATATCGGCTACCAAAGGAACTTTTACATCGGGGTCAAAACGCATTTCCGTACCGAATATCGTATTGTTCGAGGTGAAATGAAAATAATCGACATCTTCGGGAACGGTATAATTCTTGGGAATATAGCTGAAATTGGCATCTTTTGAAGAGGCAACCACTTCTACTTCTCCAAACAATTTAGCCTCTTTGATGGCTTTTTCTGCCCACGTACCGGTTTCAAGGTAAGCGGCTTTGGTTTTCAATATATTGTAAGGCACCATGCAGAATTGCATACTGGCCCCTCCTCCGACAAATATCACATCATAACCTTGCGGAACATCCAAAAGCTCTTTAACCAAAGCACGAGCTTCGTCCATCACGGCCACAAATTCTTTACTTCTGTGCGAAACTTCCAATAAGGATAATCCCGTTCCGGCAAAATCAAGAACGGCATCGGCTGTATTTTTAATGGTGTATTCACTCAAAATAGAGGGACCTGCATAAAAATTGTGCTTCTTCATCTCTGTAAAAATTAAGTCTGTTATTGTTTTATGGTTTCTTTTTTGGTTAATTGATGAGGCGAAGTTAATATTTTTTTTATTTACCGCAAAGTTTTGGCAACAAAATGAGCAAAAACATTCATCTTTTTTGTCTATTTGTTACTTAAAACGCTTTAAAAAAAACAATATTCTATTACACAAAGATGCCGTTAATAACGCTCAGGCCACAATCTCGAAATATATTCTTTCAGTTTTTGCTCGGCTGGCATTGTTTGTGGTTGCCAGAACGATCGCTCTTTCAAATTTTCCGGCATATATTCCTGACGGACAAAATGTCCGGGATAGTCATGTGCATATTTGTATTCTTTCCCGTAATCCAACTCTTTCATCAAGGAGGTGGAAGCATTACGCAAATGCAACGGCACAGGAAGGTTACCGGTCCGACGCACCACATCGAGGGCTCTGTCGATAGCCAAATAGGCAGAATTACTCTTGGGACTGGATGCCAAATAAACGGTAGCTTCGGCCAATACGATGCGTCCCTCGGGCCATCCGATGTTTTGCAAGGCATCGAAACAAGCATTGGCCATCAACAAGGCATTGGGATTAGCCAGCCCGATATCTTCGGCTGCGGAGATAACCAACCGACGGGCGATAAACGCGGGATCTTCGCCCGCCTCAACCATACGGGCCAACCAATACAGGGCAGCATCCGGATCGCTGCCACGAATAGATTTGATAAACGCCGATATAATGTCGTAATGCATTTCGCCTCCTTTATCGTATGCGGCCGGATTTTCCTGCAACCGGTCTGTTACAGTGCGGTTGTTTATCACGATTGTCTCCCCATCTTCGGCGTTTACCAACAAATCGAGAATGTTCAGCAGTTTCCGGGCATCGCCTCCCGAAAAACGAAACAGGGCCTCGGTCTGCTGGACATCAAACACTCGTTGCTTTAATTCGACATCTTCGTGTAACGCCCGGTGCAGCAATTTCAACAAATCATCTTCTCCCAACGGTTTGAGGACA
>DVNA01000203.1 GCA_018714665.1 Candidatus Gallibacteroides avistercoris
CCGTGTCGGTAACATTGGGCGTAAAAACAAAATGAGGACTGCATAAAAAACCTGCCACGATATATCCCAAAACTACGGGCTGTTTTAACCATTTAAATACCAACGTAGTAATACCGGCTATTATCAAGATTAAGGCAAGGTCTGTAACTAAGGGGTCTAAATTAGACATAAGAATATGTTAGTTTATTTCGTTTCGCAATTGGACCGAGATTAATGGATAAACTGACTTCATCTCAGAAAAAAGAGCCTCGAAATCAGTACTTTTCTTGACTAAGACATCAAACGTTATAATTGCTGTTTGTGTTTCGTAGTTATATTCCAACAATATATCGTGAACGGCTATGTTGTAGTTTTTAAATATTTGACTCATATCCACCGTGTTGATTTTCAAAGATCTTACTACTATTTGTATGGACTTGGCCGATCGCTCGGACATTACCTGATGTTCGTATCGTTCAAGTCTTATGAGTGTAAATAGAATAAAGGCAGTGGTAATAATGGCAATCCAATATAACCCTACCCCAATAGCAAGGCCTAAGGCTGCCACAATCCAGATGCCGGCAGCAGTTGTCAATCCACGAATAGATCCTTTGTTTTGCAGAATTGCACCAGCTCCCAAGAAACCGACACCCGAGATTACTTGTGCGGCTACACGGGCTGGATCTCCGACTTTTAAATTATAAATAATCGGAATATATGCAGACACAATCATGGCTAATGTTGAACCCATGCAAATCAAGGCAAATGTCCGTACTCCTGCCATCTGACCTTTTCGCTTTCGTTCTATACCTACAATTCCTCCCAATACGAGGCTCAGGAAAAGCTTGAATATGGACGATTCCAATGAAATTTCTGAACTGTTAATGGATTCTATCAAGTGTTCGTACATAAAGGTGCCCCAAAAAAAGAGTGCATAAAAAATAATGGGAGGATAGAAGTTTTTCCCACCTCCCGATTGAAAATAGTTTGTTTAAAACAATTTTTCAGGATATTCTCCTTTTTTTATCAATGCTTCTATTTTAGCAACAACATCTGGACGATCTTGTGCATAAGTTACACCAAACCACTTGGATGGTGTATCCAAAACTTTCACACTGGCTGTTTTTGATTGAATCAAGTCGTTTACCATCAATGGAATGAAATACTCAGCCTTGATGTTGTCTGCATTTTCTTGAAGGAACTGGATAAAACGTTTTTCTGAATATTCAAAATAATCAGGAGTGAATCCCCACATATTCATGGATACGGGTGTGTTTTCTTCTACCTCGGTCCACGTTTCTCCCTCTTTGAACATGACTTTCCCGTCGATGCGTTCTATTTGAGTGCGTTCTACCACCGATGTCAGATAGCCTTGTTCATCTGTTTGGCAAATACCTCTGGCCACCGAGCCACTTTCTGACAAAGTGTTTCCAATACGATAACCTACCATGCAATATTCGTTTTTCTTATCAGCAGCTTTTTTTAAAAAATCAGCAATGACTTCAAAACTTTCACGTCCGTAAAAATCGTCGGCATTTATGACGGCAAAAGGTTCTTTGATAACGTCCTTCCCCATTAAAACTGCGTGGTTAGTACCCCAAGGTTTTACTCTTTCGGGATTTAATGTAAAACCTTCGGGCAGATAATCCAATTCCTGATATACGATTTCTACCGGAACGACATTTTTATATTTACTGGCAATGTTGGCTTTAAAATCGTCTGCAAAACTGTGGCGGATGACAAATACTACTTTACCGAATCCGGCACGCACGGCATCAAAGATAGAGTAATCCATGATGGTTTCACCGTTCGGGCCCAATCCGTCCATCTGTTTAAGACCTCCGTAGCGGCTACCCATACCGGCCGCTAAAACAAAAAGTGTAGGTTTCATATGTTATGAATTTATTTGTGTTGTTTTACTGACTACAAATATACGCAGAATCTATGATTGCCATTCTCCTTTTTATAAAAAACAATTCTCTCTTGGGACAAATTCTTTATTTTTTATACTTTTGTCTGCCGAATGTATACAAATAAAAAGGTATGAGCCATAAAATTTCTCCATCTTTATTATCTGCTGATTTTGCCAATCTGCAAAAAGATATTGAAATGATAAATCAAAGCGATGCTGACTGGTTGCATATAGATATAATGGATGGCGTTTTTGTCCCGAACATCTCATTCGGGTTCCCGGTGTTGGAATACGTAAATAAAATTTGTCGGAAACCGCTGGATGTACATCTGATGATTGTAGAACCGACAAAATTTATTCAAGAGGTGAAACATATCGGGGCATATATTATGAACATCCATTACGAGGCTTCGTTGCATTTGCACCGTTCAGTTCAACAAATCAAGGAGGCCGGCATGAAAGCTGCTGTTACATTGAATCCTCATACTCCGGTACATTTGCTGGAAGATATTATAAACGATCTGGATATGGTTTTGTTAATGTCTGTCAATCCTGGGTACGGAGGACAGAAATTTATCGAACACTCTGTCGAAAAGGTCGTGAAGCTGAAAGAGTTGATCCTGAAAAAAAATGCCAATACGCTGATAGAAGTAGACGGTGGGGTTAATCTCGAAACCGGCAAACGGTTGGTAGATGCTGGTGTGGATGTATTGGTTGCGGGGAATTTCGTATTTAAATCATCCGATCCTCTTGGAGCCATATCGGCACTTAAAAAACTTTAACGTATAACCTCTTTTTCAGATAAATCGTACCAGAAAAGCAACGGGGGATGAAACAAATACCTTTACAAAAGGCACCATTCGTAAGAATAGTTGTTCCTTTTATAATTGGTATCGTGTGTCAATATAAAATACCTTTCCTCCCCTATTTATGGATCATACCGTCTATATTGGGAGGTATGTTTGTAGGGTTGTTTTATCTGAATAAGAACCGGAAATATGCCTTTGCCCATTATAAGGCACGACCCTACTTCGGGATAGGAATGTTTTTTATTTGGATGGTTGTTGGAATGTGGGTGTTGAAAGTACACCATTTTCATCAGCACACACCTTCTCCTGACCATTTCCCATATTTGCAGGTTCAACTTGTTTCAGAACCTCGGCATACCAATAATCACAAGCTATTTGAGGCCGTTTTGCTCTATGCTATTCATCCGGACTCTTGTAAAAACCTCCAAAAACAAAACGCACTCTTGTATTTTGCGAAGAATAACTCCTCACAAGAATTGCAAAAAGGAGATGTGTTGCTGATTAAAAACGATTTGATTCCTATAAAATCTCCGGGTAATCCGGATGAATTTGATTATGCTGCATATATGAGGATAAAACATACGTACCATATGCAGTTTGTCTCCGATAAATGGACGTTTTTAGGGCATCTTGATCATTTTTCTATAAGGGAATTTTCTTCCAAACAGAAAATAAAATTGCAAAACATCCTGGAACAGACCTTCCTGACAGAACGGGAACAGGACTTTCTAAAAGCTGTTTTATTGGGTATAACCGACGATTTGTGGGAAGAACAGCGTGATTTGTATCAACAGGCAGGGTTGTCTCATCTATTGGCCATCAGTGGCCTACACGTTGGAATAATTGCATTCATTGTCTTATGGTTGCTTTACCCATTGAAAAGGCTCGGATATAACCGGATACGATTCTTTATTGTTGTCTGGGCCTTGTGGGTATATGCTTTCATGTGCGGTCTTTCACCTTCGGTTGTAAGGGCATGTATCATGTTCTCGGTCATTATGGGCGCATATTTGTTGAAAAGGCAGAGTTATTCTGTCAATTCTTTGGCCATAGCTGCTTTCCTGATGTTGGTATATGATCCGTATTATTTATGGGACATTGGGTTTCAATTGAGTTTTTTGTCCGTTTTATTGCTCTTGTCGGCAGCTCCATTTTTCCCTAAGGGCGTTAAAAACAAGGTCTGTAACTATATTTTCCTTTTGATCTGGACAACTACGGTGATACAGATCGGAACCATGGCCCTGACGGTTTATTATTTTCACAATATTCCGGTGTATTCTATTCTGTGTAATTTGGTTATGGTTCCTTTGTTTCCAGTATTAATTTCGGGAGGAATATTGTTATTATTGGCAGGGAATAGCGATATACAGCCCTATCTTTCGGATGTGTTCCATTTCTTTTTTCATCAATCAGACTCAATCATCCGCTCTATTGTAAATTTACCAGGAGCCCTGGCTGAAAATATTTGGATAGATCCCGTTATTGTTGTCATTTGGCTAATTGCTATTTTTTTGATCACACTTTGGTTGTATACCCAAAATACGAATTATGTAATAACCCTATTGGCGGTAATGTCGGCCTTTTTGTTCTATCTCCTTGTGAACCAGACAAAATACTCTTCTGAAATATCCATATACAACCATCAGGGAGGCATCTCGGTGAACGTAATTGATTATCCTAGGAATTACGTTATAACAACAGATGAATTGTTTGCCATGGAGAGTCTTGAAAAAGTTGCCCAGAATCACTGGATGAAAATAAAAGCCACACCTCCTACATTAATAACCGATTCTCTGGCAACTAATTTGAAAGTATCGTTGCCTTTTGTCCAGTTTGGAAAGAGAAGAATCCTGCTATTGAACGACGAATCGTGGAAAAACAAAGTCTCATCTACCCGATTGAAAATAGATTTGCTCGTTGTCGGAAGAGAATATAAAGAACGTATTGCCGATGTTACGCCCCTTTATGATATAGATCAGGTAGTGCTCTCTGCCGATGTAAATCCGATTGTAGCTTCCGGATTTGAGAAAGAATGCCGGTCATTAAGAATAAAATGTCACAATACAGCCGACCAAGGAGCCTGGTGTTTGCAGATAAACGCTTATTGAGCAAAAAGTATTTCGGGAACCGGCAACTTCTCTAATATTTTCCTATTTTTGCATAGCAATAAATAAAGTATGGAACAATGGAAAATTTTCATGAATTATTGAAAAACCGACGCAGTATTAGAAAATATACAGAAGAGTTGTTGTCGTCCGATGACGTAAAATTGATTTTGCAGGCAGGTTTGATGGCTCCGTCATCCAAACGGACAAATGGATGGGAATTTGTTGTGGTAGAAGACAAAGCGGTACTGGAAGAACTCTCTCAATGCAAGGAGTTTGGTTCTAAACTCATTGCTGGGGCGGCTTTGGCTATTGTCGTATTGGCAGACCCCCTGAAAAGCGATGTTTGGATAGAAGATGCCTCCATCGCCTCTATATTGATGCAGTTGCAGGCAGAAGATTTAGGGCTGGGAAGCTGTTGGGTACAGATTCGCGAACGTTCGGGTGTAAACGATAAACCGGCCGATGAATATGTTCGAGAATTGTTGGATATCCCTTTGCAAATGCAAGTATTGTCCATAATTGCTATCGGTAAAAAAGCCGAAGCCCGGAAACCTTTTGACGAAGAAAAACTCCAATGGGAAAAAATCCATATCGGTAAATGGTAAACGATTGATTCCGTGAAACGACCTAACTCCACAAAAATAGTATTTATTGGGGCTGGAAATTTGGCGACTTGCCTATCCCTTGCCTTAAAAAAAAAGGGCTATTGCATTTGCCAGGTATTCAGCAGGACAGAAAATTCTGCACGGATACTGGCCGAAAAATTGGGCTGTGCCTGGACAACACAAATCCAGGAGATTCAACCGGATGCCGATTTGTATATCTTTTCTGTAAAAGATTCGGCCTTACAGCAGTTGGTAGAAACAATCCCTTCCAACAACGGTATCTGGGTACATACGGCAGGGAGTATGCCAATAAACGTATTTCCGGCTACGAATACGCGTTGCGGAGTCTTTTATCCGTTACAAACATTCAGCAAAGAACGTTCCGTAGATTTTACCGAGATTCCTATCTTTTTAGAAGCACGAGAAGAAGACGTATATGCTTTCTTGGAAGGAATTGCCAAGGAGTTAAGCCATAACGTGATCGAGGCAACCTCTTTGCAACGACAATACTTGCATATAGCAGCAGTATTTGCCTGTAATTTTACCAATCATCTGTATGCTGTCGCTGAAAATATATTGTTAAGAAACGGGCTGGATTTCAAGAATTTGATTCCTTTAATCCTGGAAACAGCACAAAAGACCAAATCGTATCACCCGATAGATGCCCAAACGGGCCCGGCCGTCAGATACGACGAGAACGTTATCGATAAACATCTTTCTCTTTTAGCCGATACTCCAGCTTTACAAACGCTGTACAAAGAACTCAGTCAACATATTCACCAATATGCCATAACCGCCAAACAATCATCAGAAAATGAGCCGAATCAATTATGACCTGTCCAGAATCAAAGCATTTGTTTTCGACATAGACGGTGTCCTTTCAACAGCAATCATGACCACACACCCCAATGGCGAACCTATGAGAACCGTTAATGTTAAAGACGGATATGCCATGCAGCTGGCGATTAAACAGGGGTATAAAATAGCCATATTGTCCGGATGTCGGATAGATTCGGTAAAAAGACGTTTTAGCGCATTAGGCGTATCGTATATTTATTTGGCTTCTGAAATAAAAATCAACGATTTCAACGATTTCTTGGAAAGAACACAGCTAAAATGTGATGAAATCTTGTATATGGGAGATGATATCCCCGATTATGAAGTGATGGAACGAGTCGGGTTACCCTGCTCTCCGGCGGATGCAGTGCCTGAAATCAAGAAAATCAGTAGATATATATCTCCTTTCCAAGGCGGGAAAGGTTGCGTGCGCGATGTAATAGAGCAAGTTATGAAAGCACAAGATACCTGGATGAAAGGAAATGCTTTTGGATGGTAAAATATTATATATAGAAATCTTATGTTAGACAATCTGAATAAATACTCGATATTATTGGCAAGTAACTCGCCTCGTAGAAGAGAGTTGTTGTCGGGTTTGGGGATTCTCTTTTCTACCACGTCATTGCCAGACGTGGATGAATCGTTTCCAGAAACCTTAACAGCAACCGAAATACCGGTATATATTGCCCAAAAAAAGGCGGAGGCATATCTCTCCCGATTGACCGCTTCTACGCTACTGATAACAGCCGATACCATTGTTTGGTTAGACGGAAAGGTATATGGAAAACCACATGATGAAAGAGAAGCCAAACAAATGTTACATGACCTCTCCGGAAAAACGCACCAAGTGATAACAGGAGTCTGTTTGCGTACACAACACAAGGAAAAAATATTTTATGCTTTGACAGATGTATCATTTGCTGAGTTAACCAATGAAGAAATAGATTATTATGTATCGAAATATAAACCGATGGATAAGGCTGGGTCCTACGGAATCCAGGAATGGATTGGTTTTGCTGCTGTCAAGGAGATAAAAGGTTCGTATTTCAATGTTATGGGATTGCCCATACATCAACTTTATCGGGAATTGAAATGTTTTTAGATTGCTGATTCAACTAAACACAGAGAACGTTTTAAGGCTCGAATCTTGTCAATATTGTTTAATCTGAATTTTTTTTAATTCTCGCTTCACTTTGGCAATGTTCCTCTTGATATTTGGGGAGGGCGTATTTAAGCGGTCAGCAATTTCTTGTTCTGAAAATCCACAAATATACAGTTTCCCTATCAGGCGAATATTTTCGTCCAATTCTTCTATCATATTGACGATTTCCGAGAGTCTATAATATTTTGTTATATTTTCGTAGTATTCGTTTTTGTTACATATCATATCATTCCCATCTTTTCGGAGGACAATTCCAATATTGTACAAGCCATTTCTATGAATTATGAATGAATAACAATATCGATTGTCAGAAAGTTTCTTTTTGGGGAAAGTTTTGACTGATATTTTGAAAACAATCGAATGCCTTTAAAACATAAGGAGAGACAATACTTTATAGCATTGTCTCTCCTTATGTTTTTTGATTAGAAGATTCTAAAATTGGAATTTTTCAATTTTAAGCGATGCCAATTCCTGCATTTTACCTACTAACGAAACAAAATGGCTGCTTTTCTGATGCAAATCCAAATCTTCTTCATTTTGCCAGGTTTCGCATATCATCAACACGTCCTTGCGTGTAGCGCTCTCGAAAATATCGTATGCAATACATCCACGGTCTTTCAAGGAACATGCTGTCAATTCAACAGCAGCTTTCAAAACGTCAGCTCGTTTAGCTTCGTCAACTTTGATAAAAACATTTAATCTGATCATTGTTTTAAATTTATTGAGTTAATAAGTCCTTTTATACTACCATACAGAGACATTTACAACTTTATCCCCTTCAAATTCAATATTCAATATCTTATCCGGCAGATACGGCGATTCGGACGATAATCCCAAATCATAACCGATTGCCTGTTCTTCATTTTCGTTATTAACATAGTCTTCTCCCAACAATTGGATCACTTCCTGCTTGGATTTTCCCAACAACATTCCGCTATTGATAATATCGTCAGCCATTTCATAACGTTTGTTGCTGTTGTTCAACCACCATTCCTGATTAAAGGAACGTTCCGGGAGAAAATTGACATAAAATAATACAATCCAAATAATTACTGTATAAATAATCGGAGCAAGAATAACCGCACATAATATTGCCCATATTTTATGCTGCTTGATTCGTCTGAATATCCATCGAAACAAAGGATACAAGATAGCAGCTAAAAGCAACATGATAAAAATCTGTACCCACATCATGGCTCTTCTGTTTATAAGGTTATAACAATCTTATTTCTATTCCCTAAAAGTAGGGATATATTTTGATTTCTCCGTCCATAAAAGGATAAAAAATTTAAATAATATTGATCGGTTTATGAAAATAAAAATTATAGATACAAACAAATAAAGCCATCTTCTATTGTCAGGAGAGTCAATAGGTGTTATAATTCATTGTATCTTAGTACATAAGATACACTTTTGTTCCATTGTAGAATATTCCCATTTTTCCATCTTCTTTAATTAGAAGTTATTGCACAAGACAGAAAAAAAAGGTAAATAATACATTTAACAGGGATACTTTTCAATATACAAATATTTTTACGTTACTTTGTTTCAAAATTAAATATTCAATCATTTTATACTAATGGCAACAAAAAAAATTTTTCTTGACGAGAGCGAGATTCCTACGGCATGGTATAACATTGTGGCCGATATGAAAAATAAACCGATGCCCATGTTGCATCCGGTAACCAAGCAAGAGCTTAAACCAGAAGATCTTTATCCGATTTTTGCCGAAAAACTGGCACAACAGGAGTTGAACCAAACCGACACATGGATTGAGATTCCCGAGCCTGTACGCGAATTATATAAAATATATCGCCCCACTCCGTTGGTACGTGCTTATGGGTTGGAAAAAGCATTGGATACGCCGGCACATATCTATTTTAAAAACGAGAGTGTCAGTCCGGCGGGTTCTCATAAATTGAATTCGGCTATTGCCCAGGCATACTACTGTAAAGAACAAGGAATTACCAATATTACGACCGAAACAG
The DNA here is from genome assembly GCA_018714665.1 of Candidatus Gallibacteroides avistercoris. GTDB lineage: Bacteria > Bacteroidota > Bacteroidia > Bacteroidales > CHK158-818 > Gallibacteroides > Gallibacteroides avistercoris. The sequence continues at coordinate 9,401 of DVNA01000203.1, forward strand.
GGGCTGGACAATGGGGAAGTGCATTATCTTTTGCCGCCAAGGCTTTTGGCCTGGAATTGGCTGTTTATATGGTAAAAGTAAGTTACGAACAAAAGCCCTATCGTCGTTTGATGATGCAAACCTGGGGGGCTCAGGTGGTATCCTCTCCCAGTATGTCCACAAAAGCTGGGCGAAAAATAATAACGGAAAATCCTACCTATTCGGGTAGCTTGGGCTGTGCTATTTCAGAAGCCATAGAACTGGCGATGAATACCCCGAATTGCCGATATACATTGGGTAGTGTTTTGAACCATGTCTCTCTCCACCAAACCGTTATCGGTCTTGAAGCGGAAAAACAGATGGAAAAGGCCGGAGAATATCCCGATATAGTAATCGGATGTTTTGGCGGTGGTTCTAATTTCTCGGGTATATCATTCCCCTTCTTGCGCCACAACCTGCTCGAAGGCAAACAAACGCGCCTTATTGCGGCAGAACCGGCATCGTGTCCGAAATTGACACGCGGACAGTTCCGTTACGATTTCGGCGACGAAGCAGGATATACACCGCTATTGCCGATGTTTACCTTAGGGCATAATTTTGCCCCGGCCAATATTCATGCCGGTGGGTTGCGTTATCACGGAGCGGGAACCATCATTTCTCAATTAAAGAAGGATAACCTGATTGAAGCAGTTGATATCAATCAATTAGATAGTTTTAAGGCTGGTGTACTATTTGCTCGCACCGAAGGTATTATCCCTGCTCCCGAATCTTGCCATGCTATTGCAACGGCAATCAATGAAGCCAACCAGGCCAAACTGGAAGGCAAACAGAAAACAATTCTGTTCAATTTGTCGGGACATGGATTGATAGACCTTCCCTCCTACGACAAATATTTCAGCGGAGATTTGCAAAATTATGCTCTCTCTGATGAAGAAATTTCCCAAAACCTGAGCAAACTGGATTAAGGGAAAGACAACCATACGCAAAAACAAAAAGGAACTGCTTTGTAAAGCAGTTCCTTTTTGTTTTTGGTAGAAAATGCCAATACAACTTTTCGGGAGAGTAATTTGTCCGGCTTCAATATTATTTGTTCCTTTGTCTGTAATTTAGAATGGTATGATCCGAAAAAGTATAAAGATTCTATTTTGTTGCGTCTTTGTGATGTCAATGCCGGAAATTAGCGCTCAGAACAAGCACGAAATCCGAGCAGTATGGGTCACTACCAACTGGGGGCTGGATTGGCCTACGTCGCCGGCTAACAATCAACAGAGCATACGAAATCAACAAAAAGAACTTCTTGATATA
>DVNA01000204.1 GCA_018714665.1 Candidatus Gallibacteroides avistercoris
CGTTTTAAATGTAGAGTAACGCTTGGCTTGAAAATTTACGCCTTAGATTTTTATAGAGCGATTCATTGGGTAAGTCAGGCCTTCTCTTTACGAAATATCTTTGCAAAGGTAAAAATATAACTGAATATAAAGTTTTGAATAGGCCTGTTTCATCTTATTTTTTTGAATATTTATATATTATAATACATAAAAAGCGAGATTTTACAAATCTCGCTTTTTATGGTTAGAAGTGTCTCTTTATTGAATACCTTGTGTAGATACTTCTTTGTTTATTTTTTTGACCAATCCTTGCAATACGCTTCCGGGGCCTACTTCGGTAAAGTCGGTCGCTCCGTCGGCTATCATGTTGATGACGGATTGCGTCCACCGAACCGGAGCAGTCAGTTGTGCCACTAAGTTGGTTTTGATTGTTTCAGGATCAGTTTCTGCTTTTGCAGTAACATTCTGGTAAACAGGGCAGGAGGGAGCAGAAAATTGGGTGTCGTGTATGGCTTGTGCCAATTCTGCTCTGGCCGGTTCCATCAGAGGAGAGTGGAACGCTCCACCTACTTTTAATTTTAAAGCCCGTTTTGCTCCGGCTGCGAGCATCTTTTCGCAAGCGGCATCGATGCCGGCAATGGATCCGGATATGACGATTTGTCCCGGACAATTATAGTTGGCAGGGACAACGATTTCGTTGGTGATGGATTGGCAGATTTCTTCTACCGTAGCATCGGGTAATCCCAAAACGGCAGCCATTGTCGAGGGCTCTTTTTCACAGGCTTTTTGCATGGCCATGGCACGGGCGGAAACCAGGCGTACTCCATCTTCAAAAGAGAGGGCTCCGGCTGCCACCAAGGCAGAAAATTCTCCCAACGAGTGTCCTGCAACCATATCGGGACAAAAATCGGCTCCCATGGTTTTGGTTAAGATAACAGAGTGTAGGAAAATAGCAGGTTGGGTAACTTTGGTTTGACGTAAATCTTCATCCGTTCCGGCAAACATCAGATCAGTAATTCTAAATCCCAAAATTTCGTTAGCCTGTTCAAACAAGGCCTTGGCTATGGGCTGATTTTCATATAAATCTTTACCCATGCCTACAAATTGAGCTCCCTGTCCGGGAAAAACAAATGCTTTCATCCAAAATAAATTTTAAGGTAATAATTTAACAAAACGGCTCTTTTCTAATATTTTCCGATTGTTATTAATCATAAAATCGGTTGCAAAGTTAGTAAAAAAAATAGAGCAATGCTGCGAAGAATAGATTTATTCCTTATATTTGCAACATGTAAAACTTGAAACAAACTAAAAATTCTTACATAAACATGAACACACTTAATCTATTAGGCCCTATTGGAGGTCCGGAACTCATTATCATTGCTTTGATTGTATTATTGTTATTCGGAGGTAAAAAAATTCCTGAATTGATGAAAGGTCTGGGTAAGGGCGTTAGAAACTTTAAAGACGGTTTGAAAGACGTTGAAGATGAAATAAACAAGGACGTTAATGACGATTCAAAAAAATAACGAATAATTTTGCTCTATTTTAGAGAGGCGTAGTCTCGCTGACTGCGCCTATTTTTTGTATAACCTTTTTAGTACGTACATTCAATATATTTACATGGAAGAAGAAATGTCCTTTTGGGACCATCTGGATGCGTTGCGGAGTGTATTGTTCAAGTCCATTGCCGTCGTATTTATATTTGCGATAGCATTTTTCCTGATCATGCCTTCGATATTCGATTCTGTTATCTTGGCTCCCTGTTATTCGGATTTTTATTTATATAGCTGGTTATGTAAGATAAATGAATATATCGCGATTTTACCCGATTTTTGTAGTCAGTCGTTTCGGGTAGATGTGATCAATATCAATATGGCTGCCCAATTTTTTACACACATGAGTATCTCTTTCTGGTTGGGGGTTGTTTTTGCATTTCCGGTTATCATCTATGAATTGTGGACGTTTATCAGTCCGGCTCTGTATGAAAATGAAAAAAAGAATGTGCGTTGGGCTTTCCTTTTCGGTAATATTATGTTTTTTGCCGGGGTGGCTGTCGGATATTTCGTCGTATTCCCTCTAACGTTACGTTTCTTGGCCGGCTATCAGTTAAGTGAGGCCATTACCAATCAGATCAATTTGAGCTCGTATATGGATACGTTCCTGATGTTGGTATTGGTAATGGGTATTGTTTTTGAATTACCCCTTTTATGCTGGATGTTGTCCGGAATGGGGTTGATAACGCGGTCGTTTTTTAGTAAATATCGCCGTTATGCCATTGTGGCTATTCTGGTTGCTGCGGCTATCATTACCCCTTCGAGCGACCCATTTACCTTGATGGTCGTATTCTTACCTTTGTATATTTTGTATGAATTCAGTGCCTTGATTGTTAAACCCGATGAACCGGAAGAACCGGATGAATTAGCGGTATAGTTATATTTATAATGTTTATGGAAACCGCATTTGCAATTTATGCAGATGCGGTTTTATGTTAACCTTCCGACAATTTCCTCTTTTATAAATAAAAAAGCCTCTGAAAAACAGAGGCTTTTTTATGGAGAACTACCTTTCTAGAATTTGTAGGTATTGAGATCTTCCATCTGGAAATTATCGATGAATGTCGAGTTCTTTTCGACTTCTGCTTCTCCGTAACGGATATATACTTCGGCAGAACGGCGGAAGCTGTCATTCCGAGTAGCATCTAACAATAACAAGTATCCCATGATGATGTGTCCGGCCATCTCTACCATACGGCGGGCTTGGAAATCAATCAAGGTATTGTCTTTCGTTTCAGTTACTTTCTTTACAGCAGCTTCGTATTTATTGGTCATGGCAATCAATTTTTCGCGTAAAGCCGATAATTCGGGTTTGATCTCTTCTGCCTGGTATGCTCTGATTTGGTTCAGGTATGTTCCGGTAGTTACGTGGCGGATAGCAGCTACCACCTGTAACTGTGTAGTCCCCTCGTAAATGCTGGTGATACGGGCGTCGCGATAAATACGTTCGCACGCGTAGTCTTTCATAAATCCGGATCCTCCGTGTACTTGTACGCAATCGTAAGCGTTCTGATTGGCAAATTCGCTACCCATACCTTTGGCCATGGGGGTAAATGCGTCTGCCAGGCGTTGATATTTTTTCAGTTCGTCGCGTTCTTCTTTTTCCAGTTTGCGTTCTTTGGAGATATCTTCGTAGGTTTTGTACATATCTACAAAGCGGGTCGTTTCGTACAACAACGAGCGAGAAGCGTCGAGCTTGGCTTTCATCAACGAAATCATTTCATATACGGCCGGGAACTCGATAATGGCTTTCCCAAACTGGCAACGGTCTTTTGCATAGCTGATGGCTTCGCGGTAGGCGGCTTCCGATACGCCTACCGATTGGGCTGCAATACCCAAGCGGGCACCGTTCATCAAGGCCATAACGTATTTTATCAACCCTAACTTACGATCTCCACAGATTTCTGCTTTGGCGTTTTTAAATACCAGTTCGCAGGTAGGTGATCCTTTGATCCCCATTTTGTTTTCAATGCGTCGAACGGTTACTCCTCCGTCGTTTTTGTCGTAAATAAACATTGACAGACCGCGTCCGTCTTTGGTTCCTTCTTCCGAACGGGCCAATACCAGGGAGATATGTCCGTCGCCGTTGGTGATAAAGCGTTTAACGCCGTTCAGATACCAGCAGTTGTCTTTTTCGCTGTATGTGGCTTTCAGCATAACGGCTTGAAGGTCTGATCCAGCATCGGGTTCTGTTAGGTCCATGGCCATTGTTTCTCCGGCGCATACGCGAGGTAAATATTTTTGTTTTTGTTCTTCGCTGGCAAACTCGTAAATGGTTTCGGCACAATCCTGCAACCCCCAGATGTTTACAAATCCGGCATCGGCTCGGCTGACGATGTCGGCGGCCATGATATAGGGTACTAACGAGAAGTTCAGCCCGTTGTAACGACGGGGAATAGAGATTCCCATTAAACCGGCTTTTACCAGGGCTTCCAGATTTTTTTCTGTTCCGGAGGCATATTTTACCCGGCCGTTGATTACCTGAGGGCCTTCATGGTCAACGCTTTCTGCATTGGGAGCAACGATATCTCCACATATTTCACCTACGATTTCAAGCACCTTTTCATAGCTATCTATCGCATCAGAGAAGTTGAAGGGAGCGTAGTCGTACTTTTCGGCATCCTGATAGTTTCTCTCTCTCAGGGTTATCAGACGCTCCATTAACGGGTGATTCAGGTGATGTTTTAAATCACTGTTATCGATATAAAAATTAGCCATATCTTAATTTGTTTTCTTTAATGTTGGGACTGCGATTATTTGGAATTTTTCTTGTAATACTTGATTAATTTGGGTATTACATCTTCTACGTTTCCTGTGATGACATAATCGGCGATTGTATTGATCGGGGCATTTTCATCGTTGTTGATGGCAATGATCATAGAACTTTCCTGCATCCCGGCAATATGTTGTATCTGTCCGGAGATACCGCACGCAATGTAGAGTTTGGGACGGACGGTTACACCGGTTTGTCCTATTTGACGGTCATGGTCGGCAAATCCGGCATCGACAGCGGCACGCGAAGCACCTACTTCTGCACCGATGGTTCCGGCCAAATCGAACAGCATCTTAAAGTTTTCTTTTGATCCCATACCGTAACCTCCGGCTACGATGATAGGAGAACTTTTGATATTTACTTTCGATTTTTCCATGTGGCGTTCGATAACCTCTACAATGAAATCAGCATCAGAAACATAATCGGACGCATTTAGATTTACAACCGTTCCTTGATAATTGGGGTCGAAAATTTCTTTCTTCATCACACCTTCACGGACGGTGGCCATCTGAGGGCGACATTCGGGGTTGACAATCGTTGCGACAATGTTTCCTCCGAAAGCGGGCCGGATTTGATACAGCAGATTTTCATATACCTTACCGGCTTTTTTCTCTTCGTGAGGGCCAATTTCCAGGGAGGTACAGTCTGCCGTTAAGCCGCTATGCAGGGCCGATGACACACGGGGGCCCAGATCGCGACCGATGCTGGTTGCTCCCATCAAACAAATTTGGGGCTTTTGTTCTTTGAACAGTTTTATCAGTACCGAGGCATGAGGCAGGGAGGTGTAGGGGTAGAGACGTTTGTCATCAACCAGATATACCGTATCGGCGCCGTAGGGAAAGATCTGTTTCTCTACGCCTTGTAAATTGCTACCGATAACCAAGGCTTCTAATTTACAATTCAGTTGGTTTGCCAGCGAACGACCTTTGGTAAGAAGTTCGAGGCTCACATCGGCAATAATGCCGTCTTCTATTTCGCAATATACAAATAGGTTATTCATGATTTTTCTTTTTGTGCGTTAATAAATCGACTGGTTTTATTATCCGATCGTGTGATTTGCGATTAACTCTTTTACCAACTCTTCAATATCGTTGTCGCTGCCGGTAATCTGTTTGCTCTCTTTGGCTTGGAAAACGACATTTTCGATTCTTTTTACTTTGGTAGGCGAGCCGGATAGTCCTACTTGTTCCAAATCGGCATCAACGTCCTTTACGCTCCATTCGGTCAGATTCAGATATGGACGTTTTTCGTATAAT
>DVNA01000205.1 GCA_018714665.1 Candidatus Gallibacteroides avistercoris
TCTCGTTTTCATTTATTGACAAAGAAACCTTTTCCGGAGTAGGGCTTTCTCCCGGAAGTAAATCTCCGCAGATAAAGATTGAAGGAAAATCATTTAATGCGAAAGATTTAGATGTAAAAGCCGGAGAGTATGTTTTATTGAATTTTTGGGCAAGTTACGACGCCGTATCTCGAATCTCGAATGTAAGATTCAATACCATTGCCGATCAACAGAGTGATAAGTTGCATTATGTGTCGGTTTCATACGATAAGAATATTCGGGTTTTTGAAGAAACAGTAAAACTTGACAAAGTAAATGCCGATTATCAATATTTTGATGCGGCGGGAGCGGATTCAGATTTGTATAAGAGATTTCGCTTGCAGAACGGATTTACCAACTATTTGATAGATAAAGATGGTATAATCGTGGCCAAGAACATCTCTCCCGAAAAATTGACGGAACTGTTAGGTCAATAATTCTATGAAACAGGAGTTGTTTTGATACATCTCCTGTTTTTTTATTTTTTTGGACATTCGAACCATTTATTGCACATGTTTGTTTTTTGAGTAGATGTCTTTTTGAAAATACGAATAAAAACAACAAAACAATGAAAAAGAAATTTATGACGGCCATATTGGCTTTATTAGTGATGGGTTCGGGTGTAACATTTGCACAAGAAAAGAGCTGGTACTTTGGGCCGAAAGTGGGAGCCAACATCACGACAATCAGTAATGTCGATGCACAATCCTGGCGAGGAGGCGTGAATGTCGGTATGTTTGCGATGCATCGATACAACGATTTTCTGGGTTTCCAGGCCGATGTGATGTTTTCGATGATGGGGGCCGATTTTCAAGATGGAGCCAATCTGCGGTTGAACTATATCTCCGTGCCCATGCTGGCCAAACTCTATCTGTATAAGTCGTTGAATCTTGAATTGGGACCACAAATCGGGTTCAAAGTGTTCGACCAGTTTAATTTGGGAGACAATACCTCTATTACAGACCACGATATGTACAATACCATGGATGTGTCTTTCGTTGCCGGTTTAGGATATGAGTTTAGTTTGATAGGACTAAACTTTATGACAGAAGCCCGGTATGTTACAGGTCTTACCAATCCGATCAAGAGTGAATTCAATGAAGGGAAAAACAATAAGAATCAGATGATACAACTCTCTTTGGGATGGATCTTTTAAATAGGTAATTTATAGGTAACCGATTCAGTTTACGGTGCGTCGTATTACAATTACAATAAAAAAAGTCGTTTTAGTTTTAAGGTATTTGCTAAAATGACTTTTTTATATTTATGAGGTGCTTTTTTATGAATCTCTTTTTGAGAGTATTTTAAAAATAGAAGAAACCGTAGGATTTTTTTTAATGAATAAAAGCCCTGATCCGATTGATTATCCATGTAGTAAAAAATCGTACCTGTATTAAATTGACTTCTTTTTCATATTTTTGGCGGGAATATCTTTATAAAAAAGTAGAAATAGCAAAAAATGAGGTTCTTGTTTTGGGGTTATAAACAAGAACCTCTATGATTGATTGAAATTTCTGATATGGAGGTTTAGCTATTCTCTTTTTTTGTTCGAATACTGGCGTATCCAAGGTAAAAAATAAGTAGTAGGTACATGAATAGTCCCAGGGCCTGTTTGATGGATTCGTTCATTTCTGCATACATATCTACTCCGGCAAAACGTAAAGCTGCGCTGACAACACCCATTAAGGCTCCTCCGGCAATGAACCCGGAAGCAAGTAAGGTCCCCTTGTTCAGTCGGGCTTTGTTTAAATCTTCATCTTTGCTTCGGGTCGATACGTACCAGCTGATCAGTCCTCCCACTACCAAAGGCGTGTTTAAATAGAGAGGGATGAACATTCCTAAGGCAAAGGCTAATGCCGGGATGTTGAAAAGGGTGAGTATGATGGCAAGTATTGCCCCGATGCCGTATAACAACCACGGAGCGCCGGCTCCGGACATCAGTGGTTCGATAACGGCAGCCATGGCATTTGCTTGCGGAGCCGCCAGAGAACCGTCTGTAAACCCATACGTTTTATTCAGAATCAATATTACACCGCCTACGGTTGCGGCCGAAACCAATGTTCCCAAGAATTTCCACGATTCCTGTTTCGAAGGGGTTGAGCCTATCCAATAACCTATTTTCAGGTCGGTGATGAATCCTCCTGCCATCGACAATGCTGTACATACAACACCTCCGATGATGAGGGCCGCCGCCATACCCGACGTTCCTTTCATGCCGACTGCTACTAAAATGACAGAGGCAAAAATCAAGGTCATGAGTGTCATACCCGATACCGGGTTTGTCCCCACAATGGCGATGGCGTTAGCTGCTACGGTGGTAAATAAAAAGGCAATAACAGAGACAATTATCAAGGCTATTATGGCTTGTGCCAGGTTGTGGATAACTCCGAAATAAAAGAAAATAAATATGGTAACAATTGTTATAATACTTGCAATGGCGATGAATTTCATCGAAATATCCCGTTGGGTACGTTCGGACGAGATGTTTCTACCTTTCTCTTTTCCCGATAATTCTTGGGAGGCGAGCCCCACGGCACCCTTTACAATTTTCCATGAACGGATAATGCCGATGACACCCGCCATGGCAATGCCGCCTATGCCGATATGCCGGCCGTAGTTGAAGAAAATATCTTCCGGTTGCATGGCTCCTACGGTTTGTGTTATATCCGGATTGCCGAGCGTGATAACCGCATCTCCCCAGAAGAGCGCCATGAGCGGGATGATACCGAACCATACCGAAATAGAGCCCAAACAGATGATCAAACAATATTTCAATCCTATAATGTAGCCCAATCCTAAAACGGCCGCCCCGGTATTGATACTGAATACCAGTTTGGCTTTTTCAGCAATGGTATCTCCTATGGCGATGGCACGGGTAGTCAGTACTTCACTCCACCATCCGAATGTCGATAAGATAAAGTCGTATATTCCGCCGATGGCGGCTGCAAAAATAAGCGGTTTGGCCTGATTCCCTCCTTTGGCGCCGGAAACCAGCACTTGTGTAGTAGCCGTGGCTTCCGGAAAGGGGTATTTCCCGTGCATATCGGAAACAAAATATTTCCGGAAAGGAATCAAGAACAGGATACCCAATATTCCACCTAACAGCGAGCTGATGAATATCTCCATGAAATTGACCGTCAGCTCGGGATATTTAGCTTGTAGTATGTAAAGAGCCGGCAGGGTAAAAATACTTCCGGCAACAATTACACCGGAACATGCGCCGATGGATTGTATAATGACGTTTTCTCCCAATGCATTTTTCCGTTTCGATGCCGAAGATAGTCCCACGGCGATAATGGCAATGGGGATGGCCGCTTCAAAAACCTGTCCTACTTTTAATCCCAAATAGGCAGCGGCTGCCGAAAATAAAACAGCCATGACGATACCCCATGATACAGACCAAGGGGTAACCTCCGGGAAACGGGATTCGGTCGGAAGCAACGGTTTGTAAGTTTCGTCTTTTTTGAGTTCTCTAAATGCGTTTTCAGGAAGTTCTGCGGAAAAATCGTGTTCTTGATCCTCTTTCATACTATTATGATTTAATAATTGCAAAAGTATGAAATTTTTTCTTTATACTTCTTATGGTAGAGCTGATTAAAAAATAGAAAAATTTTTCGTTATCTTTGAACCTCAGTATTATGATAAAACGGTTATGGAACAAATATTGTCATTTTTGCAAGCGCTCAAACAGCACAACAACCGGGAGTGGTTTAACCAGCACAAGGATGAGTATAGCGCATTAAGATTGCAATTTGAGGAATATGTGGATGAATTGATACAATTGATGCTACCCTATGACGAAGAGTTGTCCGGATTGCGGGCCAAAGATTGTTTGTATCGTATTTACCGCGATATCCGGTTTTCTTATGATAAGACACCTTATAAGACCCATTTTGCGGCCTACCTGGCAAAGGGAGGTAAGAAAAGCCCCAGAGGCGGATACTATTTGCACATAGAACCCGGAAACTGTTTGTTGAGTGGAGGTGTATGGTCGCCCGAGCCCAAGTTGCTGCGATTATTGAGGCAAGCTGTATTTGATAATTTTGAAGAGTTTCGGGAGATTATGGAGAATCCTGTATTTAAAAGACTTTATCCCGGCCTCGACGGCGAAAAACTGAAAACCGTACCGCGACCTTTTCCCAAAGATACTCCTGCCTCAGCTTATTTGAAATACAAAGACTTTGTAGTTCTTGGACGAGTACAAGACCGATATTTTTCCGGTAAAGATTGGAAACAGAATGTTGTAACAGATTTCAGAAAATTGATACCGTTTAATCGTTTCTTGAACTATACAGTGGATGAATTTTACCAGTAATCACTCTTTTTTACATTTTTTATATTAAAACAACAAGAGAGATAAATTTTATTATTTGTTTCGATGTTTTGATGAGATACGGGAAATTATTTGCACAAAATTTTTATTTTTGTGTAGAAATAGGTTTTTTAGGTTTTGGAAACAAAACCACAATCACAATTTAAATAAATAAAGATGATATATGGAAAATGTTGAGATCGGGCTGCTTTTGATGGTAGTCGGTATGACGACAGTATTTGCTATTTTATTAATTGTTATCTTTTTAGGAAAAGGGTTGATAGCTTGGGTAAACAAGTTTATCCCCGAAGATTCTCCTCAAACGAAAACATCCTCCTCTGTATCCAAACGGGAAGAGATTCCGGCTTCTGTTCTGGCTGCCATCGTTTCAGCCATCGGAATGGTAACAGGCGGAAAAGGGAAGGTAATAAATGTAGAAAAACTGTAAACAGGAATTTCCTAATGAATTGACAAAACACACACAAAAATTATGAAGAAGAGAGAAATCAAATTTAGTTTGGTTTTTAGGGACATGTGGCAATCTGCCGGGAAATATGTCCCGCGCGTAGACCAATTGCTGGAAGTAGCTCCGGCTATTATTGAAATGGGATGTTTCGCCCGTGTCGAAACCAATGGTGGTGGATTTGAGCAGGTTAATCTGTTGTTTGGAGAGAATCCGAATAATGCCGTCCGCCAGTGGACCAAACCGTTTCATGATGCCGGAATACAAACCCATATGCTGGATCGTGCCCTGAACGGTTTGAGAATGAGCCCTGTTCCTGCTGATGTACGCCAGCTTTTCTATAAAGTAAAAAAAGCACAGGGTACAGATATTGCCCGTACGTTTTGCGGATTGAACGATGTGCGCAACATCGCACCATCCATTCAATACGCCAAAGCGGCAGGAATGATTTCTCAATGCGCCTTGTGCATTACTCATTCTCCCGTTCATACCGTAGAGTATTATACCAATATGGCTTTCCAGTTGATAGAATTGGGAGCAGATGAAATTTGTATAAAGGATATGGCGGGTATCGGCCGTCCGGTAACGTTGGGTAAGATTGTGTCGAATATCAAGGCAAAGTATCCCGACATTGTTATCCAGTATCACAGCCACGCCGGTCCTGGTTTCTCGGTAGCCTCTATCTTAGAGGTTTGTCATGCCGGGTGCGATATTATTGATGTGGGGATGGAACCCCTCTCGTGGGGAACCGGCCATGCCGATTTATTGACTGTTCAGGCGATGCTCAAAGATGCAGGATATCAGGTGCCGGAGATCAACATGGAGGCATATATGAAAGTTCGCAGCTTGATTCAGAAATTTATGGACGATTTCCTGGGATTTTATATCAGCCCGAGAAACCGTTTGATGAATTCGTTGTTGATCGGCCCCGGTTTGCCCGGAGGTATGATGGGTAGCTTGATGGCCGATTTGGAGACGAATCTGGAAACCATCAACAAAAACAAGGCGAAAAACGGCAAACCGTTGATGACACAAGATGAGTTGTTGATTAAACTTTTCAACGAAGTTGCCTATGTTTGGCCTCGTGTGGGCTATCCTCCGTTGGTAACGCCATTCAGCCAGTATGTCAAGAATCTGGCTTTGATGAATGTGATACAGCTGGAAAAAGGAAAAGACCGTTGGAGCATGATAGCCGACGATATTTGGGATATGATTTTAGGGAAAGCCGGCCGCTTGCCCGGTGAGTTGGCTCCTGAGATTATTGCCAAGGCCCAGGCGGAAGGTCGTCAGTTCTTTACCGGGAATCCGCAGGATAATTATCCGGATGCGCTGGATAAATATCGTCAGTTGATGAAAGAAAAGCAGTGGGATACCGGAGAAGACGATGAAGAGTTGTTTGAGTATGCCATGCATCCGTCTCAATACGAAGCGTACCGTTCCGGAAAAGCCAAAGCAGAATTTGAAGCCGATATTGCCAAAAAACGCGAAGCCCAGCATCCCGAGTCGGCTGCTGTTGCAACGGCTTTACCGACTACTCCACAAACTATGACCGTCGATGTAAACGGACAGCAATATCGCGTAACGGTTGCTTTCGGCGAAACGTCGCCGGGCACGGCTTCACCGGCACCTGTCGCTTCGGCTGCACCTCTTTCCGGTGCATCACAATCGGATGGGCAAGGTACGGAAATCCTCTCGCCGCTTGAAGGGAAATTCTATATGATAAAAAATGCGTCGGATGTCCCGGTAAAAGTAGGCGATGCGGTAAAAGCCGGCCAGGTATTGTGCTACGTAGAGGCCATGAAGACCTACAACGCCGTGCGTGCCGAGGCTGACGGAGTCATTGCCGCTATTTGTTTGAATTCGGGCGATCCTGTCGCAGAAGATGACGTTATAATGCTTGTTAAGTGATGAACGATATATTTAGTAAACTATACGACATGACTGCGTTCAGCAATATTTTTGCTGAACCGCAGTTTCTCATCATGTATGTGATTGCTTTCGTGTTGCTCTATCTGGGAATAAAGAAACAGTATGAACCGTTGTTGTTGGTGCCCATCGCTTTTGGCGTGTTGATTGCCAACTTCCCCGGTGGCGGCATGGGAGTTATACAGGCAGATGAGTCGGGGATGGTATCGTTCATATCGTCTCAGGGAATTGAGGTCCAGAAAAATATCTGGGAGATGCCTTTGCATGAGATTGCGCATGAGCTGGGCATTATGAATTTCATCTATTATCTGTTGATCAAGACGGGGTTCTTGCCTCCTGTCATCTTCATGGGGGTAGGAGCATTGACGGATTTCGGTCCGATGTTGCGTAACCTGCGTCTTTCTATCTTCGGGGCTGCCGCTCAGTTGGGAATCTTTACGGTATTACTGGTTGCCATTTTTATGGGATTCACTCCCAAGGAGGCCGCAGCATTGGGAATCATCGGTGGTGCCGATGGCCCGACGGCTATCTTTACTACCATTAAACTGGCACCTCATTTGTTAGGTCCTATTGCCATTGCCGCCTATTCTTATATGGCGCTTGTCCCGGTTATCATACCGCTGGTGGTTAAACTTACCTGTACGAAGAAAGAGTTGAAAATCAACATGAAAGAACAGGAAAAGAAATTCCCGTCAAAGAGTGAGTTCAAGAATATGCAGGCATTGAAAATCATGTTCCCGATAGTGGTAACCACTGTTGTCGCATTGTTTGTGCCGAGTTCAGTCCCCTTGATTGGTATGCTGATGTTCGGGAATCTGATCAAAGAGATTGGGGCCAACACCTCGCGTCTGTTTGATGCTGCCTCGAACAGTATTATGAACGCTGCCACCATATTCTTAGGCCTTTCCGTAGGGGCGACCATGACAACCGAGGCTTTCCTGAACTGGACTACCATCGGCATTGTGATAGGAGGTTTCCTGGCATTTGCCCTTTCCATTGCCGGGGGTATCTTGTTTGTAAAACTTTTCAATCTCTTTACCAAGAAAAAAATAAATCCGTTGATTGGGGCTACCGGTTTAAGTGCCGTGCCCATGGCTTCGCGTGTAGCCAATGAAATAGCATTGAAGTACGATCCTAAAAACCATGTACTGCAATACTGTATGGCAAGTAATATTTCCGGAGTAATCGGTTCGGCCGTAGCCGCCGGGGTATTGATATCATTCCTTGGCTAACAGAATAAACAAGAGAGGGCGGAGTTGAAAATTTTTCAATTCCGCCCTCTCTTTATCTATCTGCTACATATTTATCCAAATATTGCGCAGAACATAAAAGTTTTTGGTTCCGCTTTTTTCAAAAAGCGGAAAAAGAATCCAATATTTTTATTCCCCAGACATTTCATTTCCCGGTTTTAACCATTTATCTAACCAGCGGAAGAAAACCCGTTGCCATAAAATGCCGTTTTGAGGTTGCAGAATCCAGTGGTTCTCATCCGGGAAAATCACCATCTCGGCCGGTATGCCGCGCATGGTAGCCGCATTGAATGCAGCCATACCCTGTGATGCCAAGATCCGGTAATCCTTTTCGCCGTGTGTAACCAGAATAGGCGTATCCCATTTGTCCACAAAACGATGGGGCGAGTTGGCATAACTGCGTTGTGCCTCGGGGTTGTTCTTGTCCCAGAACGCACCGCCCAAGTCCCATTGGGCAAACCACATCTCCTCTGTTTCCAGGTATTGTTGTTCCAAATTGAAAATACCGGCGTGGGCGATAAAAGCCTTGAATCTCTTGTTGTGGTGTCCAGCCAGCCAATAGATGGAAAACCCTCCGTAACTGGCTCCGACAGCTCCCAACCGCGAGGCATCCACAAACGGTTCCTGGCTGACCTGATCTATGGCACTGAAATAGTCTCGCATATTCTGTCCGCCGTAATCTTTGCTGATTTGTTCCAGCCACTCTTGGCCGAATCCCGGTACACCCCGGCGATTGGGGGCTACTACGATGTATCCGTTGGCAGCCATCAGTTGCAGATTCCACCGGTATGACCAGAACTGGCTGACGGCACTTTGCGGCCCGCCTTGGCAATAGAGCAGGGCCGGATATTGTTTTTTCGGGTCGAAATGTGGCGGATATACTACCCAGGTCAGCATTTTTTTGTGGTCGGTTGTCTCTATCCAGCGCTCTTCTACTTTTCCCATGGTAATATTATCCAGCAGTTCTTTGTTTTCAAACGATAATTCCCGTACTTCGTTTTCCTGGTTGAGAGAAACGGCAAATATCTCATCGGGCGAGGAGATGGAGTGCCTGGTGGCTATCAGACAATCTTGGGCCTGTGCAACAGAGGCATAGTCGTAATATCCGGAGGTAACCTGCCGGATGGAACGGTCTGCGATTTGAATATCGAAAATTCCTTTTTTACCATCTTTTACGGCCAGGAAATAGATTGACTGGTTATTGTTGTTCCAAGCAAACGATTCCGCACAATAGTCGAATTGTTCTGTCAGATATACCTTTTCCCCATTTTCGAGATTTTGTATAAACAACCGATTCTTGTCCGATTCGTATCCGTCGTGTTCCATGCTCAGCCACGCCATGTAACGACCATCAGGTGAGAACCGAGGGTAGGTGTCGTATCCCATCATGCCGGAAGTCAGGTTTTTCGTCTCCTTGCTTTCGGTATCGTACAGGAAGATGTCGGAATTGGTAGAGAAGGCATACTCTTTACCCGTTTTTTTTCGACAGGTGTAGGCAATCTTTTTACTGTCGGGAGTCCAGGCAAAATCGTCTGTTCCGCCGAAAGGTTTCATGGGACATTCATACGGTTCTCCTTCCATGATGTCGGAGATGTCGGTCAGTCCCGATACGGAGAAATCCGCAACATAAGGATGCGGAATGGTCTCTACCCATTCATCCCAATGTTTGTACATCAGGTCGTCTATCACCCGGCCGGTGGCTAATGGCAGGTCCGGGTAGATTTCGGAGGCTTTGCGGTTATAGGGGATATTGGAGAAAAAAAGTATCTTTTTATTGTCCGGAGAAATGACAAAACCGTCGATGCCGTTTTCATAGTGGCTGATTTGTTTTCGGTTGTTTCCGTCGGCATCCATGCACCATATTTGCGAGTTTCCGCTTTCGGACGACAGAAAGAGGATTTTCCCGTCGTTCAACCATACTGCGTTTTGTTCAGATTGCGGTGTACGGGTTATCTGTTTTTTCTGGCTCCCGTCGATGTTCATGGTAAACAGTTCCCGGTTGCTTTTGTTTTTCTCCACATCCGTATAGCTGACTCCATATAGAATCTTCTGTCTGTCGGGCGATAGTTCGATTCCGCTGATTCGTCCGAATTTATACAGGATTTCCGGAGTCAGTATGCTGTTGGGTGCGAGTGTTTGGGTTGTTTTGCCAATGATGTCAGTCTCTTTTTCTTTCATGGATTCGGGGCCAGACTGGCAAGCCGTCAGGGTGATGGTTGTTGCTAACATAAGATTGCGAATGGCGTACATATATAACTATTTTTTATGAGGTTTGTTCGTTCTCTTTTGGGGTGATGCCGGTCGGTTGTACAGTTGTTGAAACAGATCGAGCCGGTTTATTCTCCGAAGAGAATTTTCGATGGCTTTTCGTTGTTCCGGTTTATACCAGAAGAAAAATTGCCGTTGAGCCAGTTTCTCCTCCCGGGTACGGGCGGTATAGACGGGCTTTTTGGTATAGGGATTGTATCCGGTATAATACATCTCGGTGGAGAGGGTCATCGGGGTTGGGGTAAAGTCTTGTATCTGTTCCAATTGGAAATGCAGCCGTTTGGTGATAACGGCCAGCTCGGCCATATCTTCTTCGGTACATCCCGGATGGCTCGATATGAAATAGGGGATGATTTGCTGATTCAACCCGTATAGGGCATTTATTTTTTCAAAGGTTCGTTTGAACTCTTCAAACAGTTTGAACGAGGGTTTCCGCATAATGTCCAGCACCTTGTCAGAAGTATGTTCTGGTGCCACTTTGAGGCGACCCGATACGTGTCTGGCTATTAGCTCTTCGGTGTATTCGCGGTTGATGGCGTTGATTTTTTCGTCATTGCTGCGGTGTATCAGCATATCGTACCGCACACCGCTGCCGATAAACGATTTTTTGATACCCTTTATCTTATCCACGCTCCGGTAGAGGTCCAACAAACTGCTGTGATCGGTGTTGAGGTTTTTGCATACTTCCGGGTAGAGGCAAGAGGGGCGCCCGCATTTTTGGCAGGCCTCTTTATTCCGTCCTCCCATTTTGTACATATTGGCCGATGGGCCTCCCAAATCAGACAAGTATCCGGCAAATCCTGGCATTTGGGTGATGGCTTTCACCTCTTTGAGTATGGATGCTTTGGAACGGGACGATACAAATTTCCCTTGGTGTGCCGATATGGCGCAAAATGAACAGCCGCCAAAACATCCCCGGTGTGTATTGACCGAGAATTTGATCATTTCATAAGCGGGAATCGTCTTCCCTTTGTATTTGGGATGCGGCATACGGGTGTAGGGCAGGTCGAACGATGCGTCGATTTCAGCTTCTGTCATGGGGGGATAGGGCGGATTTACCACCACCGTTTTACCCATTGCGGTTTGCCAGATGGTACGGGGAGCGTATCGGTGCGATTCCTGGTCGACGTGCTGTGTGTTTTCCGATTGCCATTTTTTACTTTTCAGGCACTCTTCGTACGAAATCAGGACTAAATTCTCGGGGTCGTTGGCCGGTACTTTCCGGGTGGTTATGCAGGCGGATTGGGGTAAATCTTGGATATCCGATACCTTTTCTCCGGCAGCAAGCCGTTTGGCCAGTTCCGTAATAGGACGTTCACCCATCCCGTATATCAACAGGTCGGCCGGAGCATCGAACAGGATACTTGGCCGCAAGCGATCTTCCCAGTAGTCGTAATGTGCCAATCGTCGCATGGAGGCCTCTATGCCGCCAATCACGACCGGGACGTCGGGGAATAGCTCTTTGAGTATGCGAGAATAGACAATGGTAGTGTAGTCGGGACGCATGTCTGCACGACCGTCGGGCGTATAGGCATCGTCCGAACGTAACCGTTTGTTGGCCGTATATCGGTTTACCATCGAGTCCATGGCTCCGGCCGATACCCCGAAAAAGAGTCGTGGTTTGCCTAATTTCTTGAAATCCCGTAAGTCGTCGCGCCAGTTGGGTTGAGGGACAATCGCTACTCTCCATCCGTGAGCCTCTAACGTTCTCCCTAAAACAGCCATACCGAACGAAGGATGATCTACATAAGCATCTCCTGAAAAGAGAATGACGTCAATGTAGTCCCATCCCCTAAGTTCTACCTCTTTTTTTGTGGTTGGCAACCAGTCAGATAGAGTGTATTTCCCCATTTGTTGATTAGCTAAGTCCTACTATTTTGTTGTCTATGATGTCAATGGAGTTGGCCTGCGGTATTTTCGGGAGGCCAGGCATACGCATGATGTTGCCGGCGATGGCTACAATGAATTCAGCTCCGTTGTTGATGACCAGGTCCTTGATTTCAAACTCAAAGTCTTTTACGGTACCGTAAGCTTTGGCATCGGCTGAGAATGAGTACTGAGTCTTGGCAATGCAAACCGGATAGTGCGAAATATTCATCTCTTCGATGTGTCTGAGCATTTTCTGAGCCTTTTGGCTGAATATTACTGTACCGGCTCCGTAGAGCTGTTTGGCCACTTTTTCTATTTTTTGTTGTATCGGATCGTTGTCGGTATAGGTAAGATGTAGAGGAGCGGAGGGGCTCTCCCGGATTGTATCGACAACGGCATTTGCCAGCTCAATAGCACCTTCCCCACCTTGGGTAAAAGCGTTATTGACAATGCATTTCAATCCTTTCTGGTGACAATGTTCTGTTAAGAGTGCTATTTCTTCGTCTGTGTCGGTTGCATACCGGTTGAAGGCAACCAAAACGGTTTGTCCGAAAGATTGCATGTTTTCGATGTGTTTGTCTAAGTTGTCAAACCCGCGTTTAAGACCCTCCAAATTGGGTTTGCTAATATCTTCAAGAGCAACGCCTCCGTGCATTTTCAATCCTTGTGCTGTCGCAACGAGGATGGTTAAACAAGGCTCCAATCCGGATTTTCGACATTTGATGTTGAAAAACTTTTCGGCTCCCAGGTCGGCTCCGAATCCAGCCTCGGTTATGACATATTTTCCGTACGAAAGAGCCATCCGGGTTGCCAGTACCGTATTGCATCCGTGGGCGATGTTGGCAAAGGGGCCTCCGTGTACAAATGCAGGTGTATGTTCGGTAGTTTGTACCAGATTCGGATTTAACGCATCTTTCAACAAAACGGTAATGGCTCCGCCAATGCCCAGTTCTTTGACGAGCAAGGGTGTCCCATCGAATCGGTATCCCAGTAAGATGTTGTCGATACGGCGTCTGAGGTCGTTGAGGTCTGAGGCCAGACACAAAATTGCCATGATTTCAGATGCCGGGGTAATATCGAATCCTCTCTCTGCCGGTACTCCGTTGGCGTTTCCTCCTAAACCGGTAACGATAGAGCGCAAACTCCGGTCGTTGATGTCCAATACCCGTTTCCACAGCACCTCTTTCAGCGCCACTCCCGAATGACGGTTCTGGTAGATGTAGTTGTCGAGCAGGGCTGATATCATGTTGTGTGCCGTTGTAATAGCATGAAAGTCGCCGGTAAAATGGAGATTGATGTTTTCCATCGGAAGTATTTGCGCATACCCGCCTCCGGCAGCCCCTCCCTTCATTCCGAAACATGGACCTAACGAAGGCTCCCGTAAAGCTACAATTGCTTTTTTGCCTATTTTGTTTAGACCCAGAGCCAGTCCGATGCTGACAGTTGTCTTTCCGATACCGGCTTTGGTTGGGGTGATAGCCGTTACCAGAATTAATTTGTTCCGTTGGATGTTTTCATCTCGAATTAGATCGATGGGTACTTTGGCCATATATTTCCCGTATGGAATAAGATCCTCTTCGGATATTCCGATGGATTGGGCTATTTGGGTTATTTTTTCGAGTTTTGTTTCTTGTGCTATTTGAATGTCTGATTTCATGTTGGGCTTTTTTATTTTGTATCGTATAATTTTTCTAATTTAACCAGTTCGTCCCGGAACTGTGCTGCTTCCAAAAAGTCCATTCTTTTAGCAGCTTCCGTCATCAGTTTTCGCGTATTTTCAATGGTTTTTCTCAGTTGTTCCTTGTTCATGTATTTGATTACGGGTTCTGCGGCGATGTTTGTATATGAGTATTCCGGTTCTGCATAGGCTACGGGACGGGATGTTTCGGTCGTTTTCTCGCTACCAAGCTGGATGGTGTTGCGTGCCTTGCTGATAGCTTGTGGCGTGATGTTGTTTGCTTGATTGTATGCCAACTGTTTTTCGCGGCGTCGGTTTGTTTCGTCGATAGTCTTTTGCATACTTTCTGTAATTTTATCCGCATACATGATAACCTTTCCGTTCAGGTTGCGGGCGGCACGGCCGGCAGTCTGAGTCAGTGATCTGTGTGAACGGAGAAATCCCTCTTTGTCGGCATCCAGAATAGCCACCAACGAAACTTCGGGCAGGTCCAATCCCTCGCGAAGCAAGTTTACACCTATCAGTACATCATACAGCCCGTTGCGCAGATCTTCCATAATCTGGATACGTTCCAGCGTCTCTACATCGGAGTGGATATAGTTGCAGCGAATCTCCATCCGCAGGAGATAGGAGTTCAGCTCTTCGGCCATTCGTTTGGTGAGCGTGGTAACCAAAATACGCTCGTCCCGCTCTACCCGTATGCGAATCTCTTCCATGAGGTCATCAATCTGATTCAGGCTTGGGCGTACCTCGATAATCGGGTCGAGTAAACCGGTGGGCCTGATAACCTGTTCAACGACAATACCTTCACTCTTTATCAGTTCGTAATCGGCCGGGGTGGCACTTACATAAATTACTTGGGGGACAAGGGCTTCGAACTCTTCAAATTTCAGCGGTCGGTTGTCGATAGCCGCAGGTAACCGGAAGCCATATTCTACCAGATTGGCCTTGCGGGAATTGTCGCCGCCATACATCGCTCGGATTTGAGGGATGGTTACGTGGCTTTCGTCTATAATTACCAGAAAGTCTTTCGGGAAGTAATCGAGCAGGCAGAAAGGACGAGTACCGGGAGCTCGCCGGTCGAAGTATCGGGAGTAGTTTTCGATACCGGAACAATGTCCTACCTCCCGAATCATTTCCAAGTCATACGAAACCCTTTCGTATAGACGTTTTGCTTCCAATGTTTTTCCGATGGATTGGAAAAATTCCACCTGTTTGCCCAAATCTATCTCTATCTCGCCGATGGCTTCGTTGATGCGCTCTTTGGTTGTAACAAATATGTTGGCCGGATATATCTTGTATTCGTCGAATACGCCGGTAGTATGTCCGGTGGCGGGGTCGACATTTTCGATGGATTCGATCTCGTCGCCCCAGAAAATGACGCGTACGATTGTTTCGGTATAAGCCAGGTATATGTCCACCGTATCGCCTTTTACCCTGAAATTTCCCCGGTTTAACTCTATCTCGTTGCGGGAGTATAAGCTATCGACTAGGGTACGGAGAAAAACGTTTCTGGAAAGTGTTTTTCCTACCCGTATCTCGATTACATTTTGGTGAAAATCTTCGGGATTTCCGATACCGTACAGGCAGGAGACCGACGATACCACGATTACATCCTTCCGTCCTGAAAGCAGGGCCGAGGTAGCCGACAGCCGCAATCGGTCCAGCTCGTCGTTGATGGCTAAATCCTTTTCTATGTAGGTATCTGTTACCGGCAGGTATGCTTCCGGTTGGTAATAGTCGTAATAAGACACGAAGTACTCTACGGCGTTGTTGGGAAAAAAGTTCTTGAATTCTCCGTAAAGTTGGGCGGCAAGCGTTTTGTTGTGACTGAGTATTAGTGTCGGTTTTTGTACCCGTTCAATCACGTTGGCCATTGTAAAAGTCTTTCCCGATCCGGTTACCCCCAGCAAGGTTTGGTATCGGGTCCCCTCTAATATACCCTTTGAGAGTTGCTCTATTGCTTCGGGTTGGTCTCCGGTAGGTTTGTATGACGAAGAAATCTCAAAATTCATCTGTTGTTTTGGGGTTTTGTTTGCAGATGTAATATCTTACAAAGATAGGAATATTTACCGGTTTATGAGTGATTGGATTGTCAATATTTGATGGAAAGATATCGGTCTTGGTATCCATAGGATGAACCGGGTAATAAATCATAAGTTTTTGATAAAAAAAATAAATAAACCAATGTTTTTTCTTTTCTTTGCATGAATGAATTACACAATTAATCATATAGAACCTATATAGCCATGATTTGGAACGAAACAATGGAATGTATGTCTCGTGATGAGATGAGAAAAATACAGAGCATACGTTTAAAACAGACCGTAGAAAGAGTATATCATAATTCTACTTTTTATCGGAAAAAGATGCAGGAGTTGGGGATTACCCCGAATGATATTGAATCGATCGATGATATTGGAAAGCTTCCGTTTACCACCAAGCAAGATTTGCGGGATAACTATCCGTTCGGGTTGATGTCTTCACCCATGTCCGAGATTGTACGTTTACACGCCTCCTCCGGGACGACGGGTAAACCTGTTGTTGTGGGATATACCCGTAGTGATTTGGCTGTATGGGCAGAGGTTGTTGCCCGATGCTTAACCGCTTATGGCGTAACCAAGAACGACAGGATACAGGTTTCTTACGGATACGGTCTGTTCACGGGTGGATTAGGAGCACACATGGGGGTAGAAAATATCGGAGGAACTGTTATTCCGATGAGTAGTGGAAATACCCAGAAGCAGATCCAGCTGATGCACGATTTCGGAGCCAACGGATTGGCTTGTACTCCCTCGTATGCCATGTATCTGGCAGAGACCATTCATGCTTCGGGCATCCCGTTGGAAGAGTTCCAGCTTAGAATCGGAGCTTTTGGAGCAGAACCCTGGTCAGAAAATATGCGAAAAGAGTTGGAAGAAAAACTGCATATCAAAGCTTATGATATTTATGGATTGACCGAGATTTGTGGCCCCGGAGTCGGCGGAGAGTGCGAATGTCAAAACGGGACACACTTGTGGGAAGACCATTTCTTCCCCGAAATAGTCGATCCGGTAACCCTTCAACCGGTAGCTCCCGGCGAAGAGGGTGAATTGGTTTTCACCACCTTGACCAAAGAGGGAATGCCGATGATTCGTTATCGTACTCGCGATTTGACACACCTTATTTATGACAAATGCGAGTGCGGGCGTACAGCGGTACGTATGGGCCGTATCATGGGTCGTAGCGACGATATGTTGATCATCCGGGGTGTAAACGTATTCCCGTCGCAAATAGAATCGGTTATTTTGGAAATGCCTGAGTTCGAACCGCATTATTTGATAATAGTTGACCGTAAAAACAATACCGACACTTTTGAAGTACAAGTTGAGGTACGTCAGGAGTTTTATTCGGACGAAATCAACCGGATGATGGAGTTGAAGAAAAAAATAGGTCATCGTCTTCAAAGCGTTTTGGGTATTAGTGCGGATATTAAATTGGTAGAGCCCCGTAGCATAGAGAGAAGCCAAGGAAAGGCCAAGAGAGTTATAGATAATCGAAAAATATAACCTTAAAATTATAAAGCTATGATAATAAAGCAGTTGTCTGTATTTTTGGAAAATAAGGCTGGCCGTATCAACGAGGTAATGACCATTTTGGGAAATGCCGGCATCAATTTGTCAGCATTCAGTATGGCAGAGAATGCAGATTTCGGAATCCTTCGGGTAATTGTTTCCGATCCGGAAAAGGCGTTGGCCGTGTTGAAGGAAAATCAATTTGGTGTAACATTGACCGATGTGGTTTGTTTGCGATGTCCCGATACGCCGGGAGCATTGGCAAAAGCGTTGAATTATTTGGCAGATGCCAATATTTTTATCGAGTATATGTATGCCTTTTCTTCGGGCGATTCAGCAAACGTTGTTATCCGTTCCAGCGACATCAATGCCTGCATAGAGGTATTGCATCAACATAAATTGGAATTGATAGGAGCCAATCGTTTTTATAAGATATAGTTTAGTTTGGTGATAGGGTCGTCCCCGGGGTGAATGAACCGTCTGGGGACGATTTGGTATAAACTTATTTACAAGAGACAAACGATGCGAAATTTTTTGTTTTTGCTCTGCTTTCTTATACCCGGGGTATTGTTCTCGCAACAAGAGTCATATTCAGAGGTAAAAGATATCTCTTACCGGGAACAAGCGTCTGATGAATATGCACAAGAACGGTGTAAAGTCGATTTGTATTATCCGTCGGGAGGGAGCGGGTATGCTACCGTAGTGTGGTTTCACGGAGGAGGTTTGACATCGGGTAGTAAGTTCATTCCCAATGAATTGAAAAATTGTGGGTTGGCCGTTGTTGCGGTCAATTACAGGCTGTTGCCGAACTGTACCCTCTCTGATTGCATAGACGATGCGGCGGCGGCTGTTGCCTGGACTTTTCGTGAGATTGGGAAATATGGCGGAGATACCTGTAAGATTTTCGTATCGGGACATTCTGCCGGAGGTTATCTGACCAACATGATAGGTCTCGATAAGAAGTGGTTGCAGCATTACGGTGTAGATGCAGATTCCATAGCTGGACTTATCCCTTTCAGTGGCCATGCAATCAGCCATTTTGCTTATCGGGAAGCCAAGGGAATGAAATCGACACAACCCAGTATCGACGAGTTTGCCCCGTTATTTTATGTCCGTGCCGATGCCCCTCCGTTGGTTATTGTTTCCGGAGACAGAGAGATGGAAATGCTCGGACGGTATGAAGAAAACGCCTATTTTTGGCGGATGATGAAAGTAGTGGGACATCCGTATGTCTATCTCTATGAACTGGGCGGATATGACCATGGTTCCATGGCTACTCCCGCTTTTCATATCCTGAAAAATCAGATTAAAGCGATTCTGGAAAGTAAATAATGGGTTTTCTTTATGCCCAGTTTACTTTTGTATAGTAACGCAACAATTGGTCAATGGCTGATTGTAAATCGCTATGTAGTTGCGCTGTCATCCGATGGATTCGTATGCGCGATTCTCTGTTCATTTTTTGGATGAGATAAGTTGAAAAAAGCTCCCTTTTTACGGCATCATTCAACAAAGAGTCGAATCCTACGGTTACACTATCTTCGTGTTTTACTACATATCCTACCAATTTGTCTGATAGAGTTTCCCCGTGAGCATCTTTTTTGATGGCTCTCACTTCGTAATGCGCATCTTCGTCTGTCGTAACTTGGCAGGGAGGAACGGTTGATTTGAACATTTGGCGAATCACATGAAAAGTAGCATTTATTCCTTGCATATCTTTTTTGTTTTTTTAGATTAAGAACGTTTTCCGCTGATACCTAACAGTAAGAAGAAGATGTTGATAAAGTCTAGATAGAGCGTAAGCGCCCCGACGACACCCACTTTCATATAGTTCCCGTCCAAATCCCCGACTGATTCACCTATCTGTTTCAGCCGTTGAGTGTCGTAAGCCGTCAGTCCGACAAAAATGAAAATTCCAAGAATGGAAATAACCCAATATACGGTACTGTTGAACCAGAATATATTGATAAAGAAAGCGATTATCAATCCTACCACAGCCATGGAGAGCAGGTTGCCGAATTTGGTCAGGTCTCTTTTCGTATAGTACCCGTAGATACTCATCATCCCGAACATCAAAGCGGCGATAAACAGGGCATAACTGACAGAACTGGCCGTATAGATGGCAATAATGGCCGATAGTGTTACTCCGTTCAGTGCCGAATATATCAGGAACATACCAATGGCCGTTGTTACAGATATCCGATTAATGCTGGATGCCAAAACAAAAACCAAAATCAATTCAGCGATAATAAGCCCCATAAACACCCCGTTGTTTTGTTCCAAATAGGACAATAGTGTCCGATTTGAATAAACCAACAAGGCTATTATGCCCGTTAAGGCCAATCCTATTGTCATCCATCTATATACCCATACTAAGAATTTACGTTGTGCCGTAACTCCCCGAAAATAGGCTTGTGCCTGTGTACTGTATCCTTTTTCCATTGCTCATTTTTTTATGGTTTCTTTTTAATACAGTCAGAACGGATATTTTGTTCAGGATATACCGCGAACTTTAAGATATATAAATGTCGGGAGTATTATTTTATTTTTTGTCGAGGGAGCGATATTTCTCGATTAAATGCCTATTTTTGTTCCATCTTTCGTATGAAAACACACCAACAAATGTATAGCTATCCCTTTTTGGGTAAAATCGCAACAGTTTTTCTTTTCAGCGGTTTCTTGTCGAGTGTTCCTGTTGAGGCAGAAAACAGGCACGATACCGGTCGAACCTTCTCTGTCGATGACAATGTCGTAAAAATCTATTCCCCGGATGTGAAAGATACGGTATATTTAATGGTTGTCTCCGATACGCATTTGTGGATGAGCGATTCCCGGGAAGAGCCTTATCGGCAGTACAGCCAAAGAATGGCCGGAGCGTACCATGTTACCAAACATTTTAAAACCGGTAAAGATACTACACCGGAAGAGGCTTTTGAACAAACAGTAGAACGGGCCCGGCAACAAAGAGTAGATGCTTTGGCATTGATGGGAGATATATTCAGTTACCCTTCGGAGGCGGCTATTGAATGGGCTACGGGCATTTTGAATAGATCTGGCGTACCGTTTTACTATACTTGTGGCAATCACGATTGGCATTACGAAGGGATGGAGGGAAGCGAAGAAGAGTTACGCTGGACATGGATCGGGAACCGTTTGTTGCCGATGTTTCATGGAGAAGATCCGTTAAAGTATTATGTTGATGTAAAGGGAGTACGGTTGGTATTTATCGATAATTCCATTTACGAGATTCTTCCGGAACAGTTGTCTTTCATCCAAAAACAGATTCAATCGGGAGTACCGCTTGTGCTAATGATGCATATCCCTTTGTATGCCCCTGGACGCAGTGTCGATTTTGGATGTGGGCACCCCGATTGGAATTCCTCTACGGATCCATCGTACCAGATAGAGAGGCGAGCTCCCTGGCCCAAGGAGGGACATACCCGGACAACATGGAAGTTTTACGAGGAGGTAATTCAGGCACCCAATATTTTGGCAGTGTTTGCTGGACATATTCACAGCCCATCAATTGATGTCATAAAGGGGCTTCCCCAGTTTGTGACTCCGTTGAATGCTGCGGGTGGTTTTTATGATGTAGTTATTATCCCGGAAAAATAATATCAATTGATAATATAAGAGTATGAAAATTTTTAGTTTATCCTTTTTATTGGTACTGTTTTTTTGTGCTTGTAGTACAAAAAAACAACCTATCTCATCGGAAGATAAGGTCTCCTTTGGTGATCCGTTTATTCTGTTGTACGACGATACCTATTATGCTTACGGGACACATTCGGATGATGGAATTGAGGTTTGGGTATCAAAAGACTTGAAAGAGTGGACCACACCCGATGACAGAGAAACTCCTTGTCTGGCCCTGCGGAAAGAGGATGTCTGGGGAGGTAAATGGTTCTGGGCACCGGAGGTATATCACGTAAACGGTAAGTTTTATATGTATTTTTCGGCGAATGAGCACATTTGTGTGGCCACATCCGACTCTCCATTGGGACCGTTTGTTCAGGAGGAAAAAAAGCCTATGATAACCGGAGAAAAATGTATTGATAATTCGCTTTTTATAGACGATGATGGCAAAGCATACTTGTTTTTTGACCGTTTTAACGATGGACTAAACATTTGGGTGGCCGAATTGGAAAAAGATTTGATAACTCTCAAACCCGAGACGATGCATCCCTGCATACACGTATCCCAGCCGTGGGAAGAGGTGTGGCCCCGGGTGAACGAAGGTTCTTTTGTCTTAAAACACAACGGA
Source organism: Candidatus Gallibacteroides avistercoris (assembly GCA_018714665.1). GTDB lineage: Bacteria > Bacteroidota > Bacteroidia > Bacteroidales > CHK158-818 > Gallibacteroides > Gallibacteroides avistercoris. The sequence goes on from DVNA01000205.1 coordinate 21,600, forward strand.
CTTTACTATATGACCTATTCTGCCAACAGTTACGAAAGTCCTTTCTATGGAATAGGTTGTGCCACTGCTTCCGATATTATGGGCGAATGGACCAAGTACGACCATAACCCGCTGTTGCAGAAGCCGGGCGATCTGAATGGTGTGGGACATAGTGCATTTTTTAAAGATAAAAAAGGAAAATTGAGGATCGTTTTCCATGCACACAACAGTCAGACACAGATACATCCACGTCATATGTACATCGGTACGGCTTCGTTCAAGAAACAAAAAAACGGGCCGGATATTCTGGTGATAGATTCTACTTATATGACTCCTGTTTTGAAAAAGAGTCGGAAATAGTTTCTCTTTGATAAGAAAGCGACGTTGTAAAATATTTTACAACGTCGCTTTCTTTATATCTTAATTTTAGGATGTTGTATAAAGTATTTACGCTGATACCTATAATTGGCAACAGCTTCTTTCTACATGAGGATTGTCTATTCTTGTGAATGTTCTGTTACATTGTTGTATCTCAGGATTATATAAACGACAACTGGTACAACAGTTTCTTTGGCTACTTCCCAGCATATTACCTCCGGGTTTGATAAATACATTGTGAACCATTTTCCATAACCAGATGACGAAGTAGATGAATAGGAGCAATGCCCCGAATAAAGCCGTTAGCAGAAAAATAAGTATAATTAGGGGGGCAGCTTTGCAAGAAGCCGGGTTTCTCCGGTACAAGATACCGAAGAAACAGAGCGATCCTGCCAATATACCGATGCCGTAACAGGTCAAAATAGCCCATGCGTATTGCATAGACTTCTTATCGGTGATACCAAACAACGGATCTATCGCGTATGTAGATATCCAACAGGCAGCGATGCCGATACCTATACACAATAGAACAGGTTTTAACCCGAATTCAATGTTGTAATGCCGCAAAACTGCGCCGCTCATTTGCAAACCGGAATATACGTTGGCTGCCATTACAAGGAGGGCCGGAATGATAGCTGCCAGAATAAAAATTTCCGGAGCGCGTATATTGACACCGGTACCGCCGATAACTACGAAGAAAATGATGATTTGTGAAATCATCAGCACAGCTCCGATACTGGGCAGTAACAGAGACCCTTCCTCCATTTTTGAACAGATAAATCCAATAATCAAGAGCAAAATAGCCGGAATACAGATGTATAGGAAATCGGTATCGGCGCTTTGAGCTGTTGGGGCAGGAGTCGTTCCGTCGCTTAACAAGAGGACATTGTGCGATTCTAAGAAATTGTCTAAATTGCGTAGGTAATGAGGAGAATCAGTCTCTCCGTTAATTGCAGCCTGGTACTGTTCGGGCGAGAGTAACGAGAGGACGGAGGGTTCTACATCAAATTTTTCGTTTTGAGAAGAGATGGTTATTAACCCTTCTTCCGGTTGTTTGTTCATCGAAATCCATGTGTTTTTCTCAAAGGTTTTCGCTACAAGCGTTTCCGGGCCATCTTCCTGGGTAGCCAACCACTCTGGGTTTACTTTGGCATCGTAATCACGTGAAAACACATAGATATACACATCTCTGTTTGCTTTGTTTGATTGTCCGTCGGAACAACCGGAGCAAAACAACAGAAAGCACAAAAATCCGCACATAAGGAGCGTTTTGTCAAATATGCCGGCTCGATGACGCAGCGTATGGCAAATAATGTTCATAAGCATATTGTTTGTTATTTTGTAGATGATCGTTTAATATATATACCCCAAACAGGCTTGTTAAAATGAAATGCTGTTTTCACATTATGTCATGCATTCATGCAATGACTCTTTTCTGATTGCAAAGGAACTATTTTTTAGTGAGGTTTCAAACAAAAAGTCTCTTTTTGGAAAGGAAATATTCCGGTTTAATTTTCGCTACGTTCATGTAGAATATAGGGCTATGGCCGGTATAGCTAAAATTGAAAACGTTGTTTTCATTTGCCTCTGCTCTCACCTTTCACTATCTTTGTTTACACGAAGATAGGATTCGGCTCGGCATAGCCAACCTTGAAAACGTTGTTTTCATTTGTCTCTGCTCTCGCCTTTCACTATCTTTGCCGTTGTAAATAACAAGGAGAAAAGACGTGATATACCCTGCAAGTTTTGAACAAAAAACGGGATTTGATAAGATAAAAGAGTTAATTGCTGCCAAGTGTCTGAGCGGTTTGGGGACGGAGCGGGTAGGAGCCCTCTCTTTTACCGATAAGTACGATACGTTGCAAATATGGTTGCACCAGACGGAGGAGTTTGTCCGTATCCTGCAAGAAGAGGACGAATTTCCGGTGAATTATTTTTTCGATGTCCGTCCCGCCTTGAAGAAAATCCGGATAGAAGGGACCTATCTCGATGAGGCGGAACTGTTCGATTTGAGGCGTTCGTTGGATACCATCCGGCAGATTGTTCGCTTTTTTCATCAGGAAGAGCCTGAAAAAACGCCCTATCCCTATTTGCAGGCATTGTCGGGCAATGTCGCCGTTTTCCCCCAACAGATCGCGTTTATTGATAAGATTCTCGATAAATTCGGAAAAATAAAAGATAGTGCATCGCCCGAGTTGCAACGAATCCGTCGTGAAATCACCACTGTTTTTGCCAGTATATCGAAAAACCTTAATAATATCTTGCGTTTGGCACAAAGCGAGGGGATTGTAAACAAGGATGTTACCCCTACCATGCGCGACGGGCGACTGGTTATACCGGTAGTGCCGGCATACAAGCGTAAAATCAAGGGAATTGTACATGACGAGTCGGCCAGCGGTAAGACTGTTTTTATTGAACCGGCCGAAGTAGTCGAGGCCAATAACCGGGTAAGGGAGTTGGTAAATGAAGAACGTCGGGAGATTATGCGCATATTGACGCAGTTTGCCGATCAGTTGCGTCCCGATATAGAAGATATTTGTTATTCGTATGAGTTTTTGGCCGATATAGATTTTATCCGGGCCAAGGCCCTGTTTGCGTTGCAGATAAACGCCATTTTGCCCGTTATCGAAGATACACCCCAGGTAGATTGGGTACAGGCCGTACATCCGCTTTTGTCGCTCTCGTTGCACAAGCAGGGGAAGAAGGTGGTTCCGTTAGATATTACGTTACAGTCGGATAAACGAATTTTGTTGATATCGGGGCCCAATGCCGGTGGAAAATCCGTTTGCCTGAAAACGGTGGGGTTGCTTCAATACATGGTACAGTGCGGACTGTTGATTCCTCTGCGGGAAAATTCGCGGGTAGGTATTTTCAAGGATATATTTATCGATATAGGCGATGAACAGTCTATTGAGAACGATTTAAGTACATACAGTTCCCATTTGACCAACATGAAATATTTTGTCCGGAATTGTTCCGGACGCTCCCTGTTGTTGATCGACGAGTTCGGTAGTGGAACCGAACCGCAAATTGGGGGAGCCATAGCCGAAGCCTTGTTGGACCGTTTCAACCGGCGGGAGGTTTTCGGGGTGATAACTACCCATTATCAGAACCTGAAACATTTTGCCGAAGATACGGCCGGTATTGTCAACGGGGCCATGCTGTATGACCGGAATCAGATGCAGCCCCTGTTCCGTTTGTCGATAGGAAATCCGGGTAGCTCTTTTGCCATCGAAATTGCCCGTAAAATCGGGTTACCGGAAGATGTCATAGCCGAAGCCTCCGAAAAGGTAGGCTCCGATTATATCGATATGGACAAGTATTTGCAAGATATTGTTCGGGACAAACGTTATTGGGAAAACAAGCGGCAGAATATCCGGTTAAAAGAGAAAAAGCTCGAAGAGCTGTCGGCTCGCTATGAAAAGGACTTAAAAGAGCTGGACGAGCAACGGAAAGAGTGGATGAAGCGGGCGAAGTCGGAGGCAGAGGTCGTTCTTCAACAGGCAAACGCACAAATAGAAAATACAATACGGCAAATCAAGGAGGCACAGGCAGAAAAGGAGAAAACCCGGGCCGTCCGTCAAGAATTTGAAGCCTTTAAACAGTCGGTCGCAGCACAAGAAAATGTTTCGGATGATAAAATTACGCGAAAAATAAAGCAGCTTCAAGAGCGGGAGCAACGTAAAAAAGCGAAACAGAAGAAGAAAGAAAAAGAGATTTGGAAACCCGAAGTGATAGAACCCGGAGACAATGTCCGGATCAAAGGGCAAAATACGGTTGGCGAGGTGGTAGAGATACAGGGTAAAAATTCCATCGTGATTTTTGGTATGCTTAAATCTACGGTCAAAACCGAGTTGTTGGAAAAGGTCAGCAAGAACCAGGTAAAAAAAATACAGCCTAAAAATACCTTTGTGAGCGAGCAAACGGCCGATGATATTAGGGAACGCAAGTTGAATTTCAAGCAGGAGATAGACGTTCGGGGGATGCGTGGCGATGAAGCCTTGCAGGCCGTAACCTATTTTATCGACGACGCCATTCTGGTAGGGGTATCGCGGGTACGTATTCTGCACGGAACCGGTACGGGAATATTGCGGCAACTGATTCGGCAATATTTAAAGACGGTACCGGGAGTCGCTCATTTCCAGGACGAACATGTGCAATTTGGCGGGGCCGGCATTACGGTGGTTGAGTTGGCATAAGATTTTCCCAGAACGATGTAATAGTATTGGTCCGATTCGTCGGCATCGATGATTTCCAGACCCTCTCTTTCAAAAATGGCGCACTGTTTTTCTACTGCAATCAATGAATCGTTGCAGACCCGTTTGTCCTTGTGTTTGTGCAGATGATTTAAAAATTTCCGGCTCTGGGCGTGGGCGATTAACAACTCTCCCTCGTCAGTCAGACAGTGGTTGATGAGGTATGAAACAGTACCGGTTTTGTCGGTTAAATGGGGGAAAACCGAGTACAAGATGATTTGATCGAATTTTCCCCGCTCTGTGGGTTGTTCTATATCCGAAACGTACCAATCCACTTTTCCCCATCCTGCGTACTTTTTTTGGGCAATCTCTATCATCCCGGCAGCGATGTCTATTGCCTGTATATACGATTGGGGTGAAAATTGCCGGATAAAAGGCAACAGTACCCCCGTACCCGTACCCACATCCAGAATCCGGGTTGAAACGTTCCAAGAGAGTTTTTCCAATAAAAAGGTTATTTTGTCGGCATCCGGTTTGCTTGTTTCATCCCATCGCCGGCATATCTGGTTAAAGAAATCGACGCACATTACGATTGAGTATGTTGTAAAAGATGCGATATCCAATTCTCCATGCCGATGCCTTGTAAGGCTGACACCTCGAAAAACAGAAGATGCGGATTGATGGACAAAGCATTTTGTTTTATCTCTTCAATATTGCATTGCAGGTAAGGCAACAGGTCTATTTTGTTGATGATACAGGTATGGGCGCTTTCAAACATATAGGGATATTTGAGAGGTTTGTCGTCGCCCTCGGTTACGCTGATCATTACGGCTCGTTCGTTTTCTCCTAAATCGAACAATGCCGGACATACCAGATTACCGATATTCTCGATGAAAAGGAGTGAATCTGTCGGCAGATTCATCTGTTTTATCGTATTGTATATTTCACCGGCTTCTAAATGACAACCGGTTTCCGTATTGATTTGTACCGTATGAACGCCCAGGTCCATAATGCGTTTGGCATCGTTCGACGTATGCTGGTCTCCTTCGATAACGCCCATCTCTATTTTCCCTGTAAGGGCTTTTATGGTTGCCTCCAACAACGAAGTCTTTCCGGAGCCGGGAGAGCTGACCAGGTTGATGGCGTATATATTCCGCGCATCCAGATAGCCTCTGATACGTTCGGCCATATGGTTGTTATGGGAAAGAATATCTTTCTCCACTTCGATGACAGACCTGTTTTCAGGGTGATGGTGATGTTCTATTCCCCAGGAATGCATCTGTTCATGGGTCAGATGCGGTTCCTGTACAAGGTGATGTTCGCTACATCCGCAAGTTCTACACATAAATATATCGATTTTGAATTTTTATTCGACAACAATTGATTTTAGACGAAGTTCATGGCCCTTTTTCAGGTATGTATCTTTCGATCCGCAAAACGGGCAACTTGTGTATTTCCGGATAACGCTGAAATCTTTTTTGCAGATATTGCAATGGGAGATGGCCGCAATGGTATCAATTTTGTGGCTGACATTCATCCGGCTGCTTTTCAAGATAATTCCCAGGGAGAAGTCGAGCCCTTCGATGTCAACTCCGGCCAGTTCGCCGACCTCTATTTCCAGTTCCGATAGTTGGTTGTTCCCGTTGTTTTGGGCTTCCTGAACGGCTAAATTGACAATACTTAATGCGATGGATAGTTCGTGCATAATTATGGTTGTTTATAAAAAGCGGCTGCTCCTATGCCTAATTGTCCGACGGCGATACCGGCGTCATTGCAAGGGGTTTGCCTGGTATAATAGCAAGGAATTTT
>DVNA01000018.1 GCA_018714665.1 Candidatus Gallibacteroides avistercoris
AAAAATATCGGACAGCCGTCCGTCCGAACCGAGCAGCCAGATACGCGAGCGGGTCATCCGTGCCCGGGAGATACAGTCGCAACGATTCAAGGGAGAGCCCGGCATTTATTGCAATGCCCAGATGAACACCAAACAACTGACGCGCTACGCCGAACCGGATGCACAAGGGAAACAGCGACTGAAAGCAGCCATGAACCGGCTGTCGCTCTCGGCACGGGCATACGACCGGATACTCAAAGTGGCCCGTACCATTGCCGACCTCGACAACAGCCCCTCGGTAAAGGTACAGCACATCTCCGAAGCCATCACATACCGCAACCTAGACCGCGAAAACTGGGCCCAATAACCCGGTACCCGACCCGAGTACCCGACAACCGGCGTATTAACAAAACAAAAAAACGTTGCCGTTTACAGTCTAATTCGTATCTTTGATAACCGTTTACCAACGGTACGTTGACGAGAAAGAGATGAAAGAGTTCTCTACCTGAGAGTTTTTGAGAAATGGATAATCCACAAAAAGACAGACGAGATGATGAAACACTATTTCCGGAATATGTTAGTTGCAGGATGTTCAATCCTTTGTATGTCCAGTTGCAGTTCGCTGTACCATACCAGGTATGTCAATAGCGACGTCAAGATAGGTATGTCGAAAGAGGCACTCGTAGCCCAATACGGGCGACCCTACTCGGAAGAGATGTACGAAGAGGACGGTACGCTGACCGAGGTACTGGGCTACAAAGAAACCCTGGCACAAGGCTATATGCTCAAAACACTTTTCTATTTTAAAGATGGAAAGCTCACCCGAAAAACCCAGGAAGAGTTGCAACCGGTTCAGCCCCCGGAGGTAGTGGTAAAGAAAAAATAACCGGTGTTTCTCTTACGTGAAGCAAGCCACTCGCTACCTTCCAACATTATCTGCACACAAACGCCCCCAATAGAAAGAAAAACAAGCTAACCATGAAATACATATTACTAACGGTCTGTCTGTTTTTAGGCTCATGCGGCATTACAACCCAAATGACTTATAAAAACGGTTATATACAAAATAGCGACAAAGTTATAGGGAACTATGCGAATGGATATATCTTTGATAAAGATCGAAATATCAAGGGTTATTACGCAAACGGCTTTATCTACGACAATAACCACCGCATGATAGGCCGTTATAACAATGGATTTGTAAAGCTGAACAACGAAAATAAAACGGGGAAATAACAAACACCCCAAAACAAACGTCGTTCCAGATTTGCAAGATAACAACAAACAAAGGTATATTCCCATCGGATACCCCCCTCCGACGTGGCAGAACCCAACCCGACAACAGGCAATTCATACGTTCTATTATGTCCTTTGTTTCTACACGTTAAAAAGCAACTTGCAGATATCCCTTTCTATACGACATTACACCGGTCTCTATTCTCTATCGGGTTCTCCTGCCAGGAGATAGACGAGAAGGTGCACACTTGTCTGCTCCACCATAGAATTACCGGTCTGACCCTTTCGTCTGGATTTTTCTCATGGACATTGATCTTTTAGGACATTGCGAAATACATGTTCCGCATTTTATACAGTCCGGATCGAGTAGCCCGTCTGCCACATCTTTGGCTTTGTACGGTTTTAATTGCATGGGACATACTTTGGCACAACGCCTGCATAAGACACAACCCTGGTCAACGTGTATATTCTTGAAAGTATCCTTGTGTTTGTATGGTGCTACCTTCGCCGAGAGGGTACCCATCGGACAAAACGTACACCAGACTCTTGGAGAGTAGATTATACCGAGCACCGTAGCCACCACGGTAGTAACCAAAATGATATTCCAGAAAACGCCTCCCATGGCCCCCCAATCACCCCACGCAAAATACATCTGGACGCCGAATACGGCAAAAATGAAAAACAGCATGAACAGCCTGAACCCTTCACTTCGGACAAAATCGGGGATTTTCCTGTTTCTGCTTACCCGGCTTATCAACTTGTCGTAATAGCTGCCTCTCGGACAATAATGTCCGCACCAGTACCTTCCTTTGAAAACAGACAGAACAACCGGCGCTACCATACACACAATAGCCAAAAGGCCGATTATAGGATAGAAAAATCCTACAACAATGAATATCAGCAAAACCCAGTATAGCATATTGATTGTTGATTCATCTGTTTACAACCGCGTGCATCGGACAACGCTTGGCACACTTTCCGCACCTGATACACTTCTCGTCGTCAATAACAGGCAAACCGTCCTTATTTTGATGAATGGCATTTACAGGACAAATAGCGATAAGAGGACACACATGGTTCTGTGGACAAACAGCAGGGTCTATAAAATAGTGCATATATTACTGATTTAAAAGGATTGTTTTTATTGCTTCATTCAAAGAGTTTTTAGACAATGCGCCCTGAGACATCTGTGGGTTACCCGTCATGGGAATAAAAAGAATGGAAGGTACCCCCCTGATGCCGAATAAAGAGGCGAGAATCTCTTCTTCTTCCACGTTTACCTTATATACATCCACCTGGCCTTCATATTCTCCGGCTATCTCGTCAAGTATGGGAGCCAGCATTTTACACGGGCCACACCACGATGCATAAAAATCTATTATTGCCGGACGCGCCCCCAAGAACTTCCACTCGTTAGGGTTGGTTTCAAAATCCACGATTTTTTCCAGAAATGCTGCCTTTGTCAAATTCTTTGCTTTCATAAAACGGAATGTAATATTAATGTTATTGAACTTTTCTATTGATTTATGTTGCAAAATTATTCCCAGACCGATAGAGAAACAACAGTATTTATCTATCTTTGTATAGATAAAATCTATAAGGTATGACCCTGCAACAGATGGAATACATAGTGGCTTTGGACAAGTACCGCCATTTTGTGCTTGCCGCCGAAGCGTGTGGCGTAACACAGCCGACACTCAGCGCAATGATACAGAAACTGGAAGAAGAACTGGATGTAAAAATATTCAACAGAGAGAGAAAGAACATATCGCCGACAACCATCGGCAAGAAAATAATCAGGCAGGCACAAATCGCCCTGAACGAGTCTCAACGGATAAAAGAGGTTGTATCGGACGAGACTGATAGCATGAACGGAACACTTCGTATCGGTATATTACCGACAGTAGCCCCCTACATAGTGCCCGATTTCATATTCAGGTTCAGCCATTCCTATCCAAATGTAAAACTGTTTATAGACGAAAAGGAGAGCAATGCACTACTGCACGATCTGAAATTCGGAGACATAGACATGGCCATAGGTGTGCAACCAAAAGAAACAGCCAATATATTTTCCATCCCGATATACGTTGAAAAGTTTGTGGCCTACTTTTCCAACAAATGCAACAAGGCGCGTGAAATAATATCCAGCGGACACCTACCGGCCGAACATATGTGGATACTCAAAGAGGGACATTGCGCATCGAACGAAACACAAAGTTTCTGTCACAACATGAATATAGGCAACCGTATCTACGAAGCCGGAAGCATAGACACCCTGGTCCGGATTGTTGACAGAAACGGAGGATATACAATCATACCGGAACTGCATATCAATTTTCTATCCGAAGAACAGAAAAAAAATACCGCATATCTGAATATGGAAACACCCACACAAAGAACCGTATCTCTTCTCATAAAAGAAGACTTCATAAGGGAGAGAATGTTAAACGCCGTACTGAGTACACTGAATGCCATAATACCGGCTCACATGGTAGAAGCGAGAATAAAAAAGGGCCCGATACGACTGAAATAAAATCGGATAACCATAAAAACCTCCGTGTAATAATTTATCGAAAAACCTGTATCCACATTTCAAATCATACATAGAAGAATAAAGGCCACGCTCACCGAGCACAATTACCATTTGCTTTCAAGTTTATATCTTTGACATATTAGATACAGCGAAAGGGATAGAATACTATGATGCTTATTTGTTGTAATTTGCTTTCAAGTTTATATCTTTGACATATTAGATACAGCCCTCTATCAAATTAAAACCCAGATGTTTTTGTTGTAATTTGCTTTCAAGTTTATATCTTTGACATATTAGATACAGCAAGGGCTCAATTCATTTTGAGTCTCGTGGTGTTGTAATTTGCTTTCAAGTTTATATCTTTGACATATTAGATACAGCTAGCCAAAAAAACACCGCTTACGCGATGCAGTTGTAATTTGCTTTCAAGTTTATATCTTTGACATATTAGATACAGCGCAATGTGTATAAAAGTTTATATGTCAAACAATTATTCAAACAATTACAATAAAAAAATCAGCTGTATTTACGCGTAAACCCTACCTCAACAGTAGGGTTTATTGTTTTAACCGATTGTCAAAACAGTTCGAGTTGTTGTGGTTGTATAGTCGGTTTCTCCTCTTTTGCTCCACTGAAAAATTCCATCTGCCCGAACTGTTTGTCGGTTATACATAAAATACCGATATTACCCGAGGGTGGCAGCGACTGTTTGACCCGACGTATATGTACCTCGGCATTTTCACGGCTGGGACAATGGCGCAGATAAATAGAAAACTGGAACATCGTAAACCCGTCGCACAAGAGTTTCTTGCGAAAATCGGCATAGCTCTTCTTTTCCTTCTTTGTCTCGGTAGGCAGGTCAAAAAATACCAGTATCCACATAATGCGATATTCACTAAAACGTTCCATAAAACTGGATGTTGAACCTAAACGGATATCTCGGGATAGACTATTTTTCGCAACTCTCCGCAAAAGCATTTATACAACGATGCCGTTGTCTGCCCCACCCCTACCATCAAGGGGCTGCGTTGGCCATTGATAATGATTTCGGTAACCGGGATAGACAACAACCGAGACTTGATGTCGAGGGTCAATTCTGAAACATCGTCCTGTTCTCTTACAATTTCACAAACCAGGTTATCTACATACGGCCTGTATGGTTCCATTATGTCGTCTGCCAGGCAATAGGCATTATAGCGGTTATGGTGGTGCAATCCCAGCGTCGGCAACATCCCGCTCGAAACCAGCGCCCGGGCTACTACTGCCCGCAATATGGCATACCCGTAATTGAGCAGGTTGTTGGGCGGTACTCCGTCGCGCTGTCGGCGAAACGATGCTACCTGTGGAAACAGATTGGCCCAGTAATAGGCTGCCGCCCGGGCTTCCAGGTTATCGGCATCGCCGCTGCGAACATCCTTAGACCACACCATCATGTTTTTTACAATAACCCGGCGCTGCCGATGCAACACCGCCGCCTGATTGGCTATCTTGGCCTGTATGGTCTGTTGCCAAAGCTGCTTCTTTAACGGTACCGAGGCACTCAACTGTGCCCGGAACCGTTCGTTCTGGGTAGCATTGCCGCACAACGGCAACATCAACCCAACGGGCATACGGCTTTTATCGCAGGTAATAACGGCACAGTTGTTTTCCAGCAGGGCTTCGAGCAAGCCCTGCGTAACGGTTATCTGCTTATGGTCTAACACAACCACGCCTATATCCTCTATCGGGATGGTCCGCTCGGCGCTTTTCTGAAAGCTGTCGGGCAAGGAATCGTTTCCGGCCACCTCCGGAAGACGCAATACCAGCTGGGCATTACGCAGACTTAAATAGGCCGGATTCCCGAAATACAACGTGCGCTTTATCATATCACAATCTTACCTAATAAAGAGATACGTACCTTATGCGGATTCAGGCTTGTAAAGGCTTTCAAGGATTGTACCCTATAAAACTTTTTAACCTTCAAATCTTTTGATGTCTCATCTGTTGTTGTTTCAGCATGATATCTAAATACATAATAACTACATGCTATTTTTTGTACCCGATACAGGTATTTATTCAACAGGGCATAATCTTGCTGGTCGATGGCATACTGATACATCTCTTCGTCGATACCGAGAATGAACATTTCGTTTTGTTGCAAGGACTGTTGAAAAGTCCAGGTTGCATCGGGCAAAGAGGCCATACACGTTTCCGGCAGGTTGTCGGGCAGGTTATCCCACACCGCTGCCGGACGGGTAATAACGGCAGGTATTCCATATTTTTTCCGCTCTACGGCTTCCCAAAAAGTTACAACCTGCTCCCGATATTTTCCCTCCCTGTCGGTATAAATGGCCACGTGGTGGTTATTTCCGGGCTTGACATAGCCCACTGGCTCTCCGGATGAATCGTATCGCAAGGGTACTATGGCTGTCAGTCCGGTAAAACAACGTACCGAACGGATGGCGTTTTTCGCGTCTTTATCGGAGTACAACGGTTCTGCAAATGCTTTCTTTACATTACCCTGATATGCCTCGATACGCTGCCGGATAACGTTGCGAATACGGTTATCGACAATGGAATTTAAAACAGAATCTATGCTTTTCTTTTTTTCAACCGCATTGCTGATATCTTTTACGATACTCTCAATCGGATATTTTATAACAGATTGTTGTGCCAACACGGTTTCTCCTTTTTTATTCTTCTGGTACCGCTTAATCGATCCGTAAAGGCTCTCTTCGCAGAGGGCTCCCCGGGGAACAACAATGTGATCTTGTGCCAAGATACGTTTACCTTTTGAATAGATATAACGTTTGCCAAAGGTTGCCACCCGTTTACCGGCTTTGAACGATACCAGAATACGGTCGGCCGCTGCCGAGACTTCTGCAAAAGAGGGGTGCGGTTGTGCCTGGATGTACCGTTGCAGGTTGGTTTTCCGGCTTTGATACTCCTCTCCCTGTACATCTTCGGGCTTAAAATTCTGGTCGCGATATGCCATGAGGTTGTTCAGCCGCTGGATATATCCCTGCTTGGTACAGGCGATGGTAAGCGCATCGATGGCATGATGGCGGTGATCATTCCGTTTTGACCAATCCTTTATACGCAACTCCGTAAACAGGTTGTTCTTGTGTTTTCGTTCTACCGGAACGATGAAATTCAGTTCGTTTTCCGGATCGAGTTCCCGATACCGGTTGAAGTTCAATCGGTGCAATACCTCGTCCCATCCCCACTGGCGACGCAGGAAATCGGTTACACTGCCGCTGGTTGCCGTTACATTCCGGCAAACGGTCTGCAATATCTCGAGGGCTTTACGGGCTATATACTGGCTCTCCCGCAACTGACGTTCTATAAAATCGTCCGGAATCTTATTGCCGGGTGTCAACAGCCGTTCCAGTTTTGTTTTGGAGATATGCTTCTCTGCATAATGCCGGTTTACCCGCTCTATGTAGTCGGCCAACACGGCGTCTCCTTTCGATGCCATGTAATCGTATGCCGTAAGGGCTCCTTTCTCCCCGTTGCATTTCTTGCAGGAACAGACTTTATTGGAGAAACTGTCGTCGAAGAAAAGCGCCTTGGGGAGGATGTGCTCAATCTCTACATCGTAACCGGACAAGAAATCAGATACATTTACCGGACTATTGCAATACATACATTTATGCTGCGACTCTTCCCACAACTTGAATTTCTGAATCCGGGAACGGGTAGGCGTGAGGGCATACTCCTCCTGTATGCGTTTGGCTTTGGCATCGTTCTCTCGCCGATTCTTCCTCATCTGCTGATCGGTTTCATTGCGCTCCTCCTTGCTCTGCTTCAACTCGCGGGCCAACTCTACCCGTATTTCGTCGAAAGGCCCGTACGCATCGATGGCTGCATTTACCACATGAATCATTTGGTTGAGAATTTTCTCTACCACCGGTTGGCGCAATTCGTTTTTGGCCAAAAGCGGCAATTTTTCGACAAGAGGCCGAAGTTGATTCTCTTGGGCAGAAAGCGTGGAGCTGTGGTTGAATCCCGCACAAAGACAGGCCTCTGAATAGAGAAATCCCTCTTGCAGATAAGGGATGATGCGCCGCATGGCCCTGCTCGATTTATTGCCATATCCGCTCTTTACAAAATCTATCCGACAGAGGCGATCCAAGGTCTCCGGATCGGAAATTCCAAACTGTTTCTTCAAGGTGTTTTTCAACTCCTGTTCGTCCGAAATGGAATAGACGGTATGCCAAAGCCGATAAAGGGGCTCCTGCTCAAAATCGTCGGTAACGATTCGTACCACCTCGCCCGTTTCTGTATTAACCGTCGAGGTCTGCTCGATTTTCAGTGAAAACTGCAACCACTGCTCAGCTTCTGGATGTCCCTTCAACGCTTTTGCCAGGGCACACTTCGTGGTATTTCCCGGCAAACCGTTGCCAATAGCCTTACCGCCCCGCCAACCATCGGCCTTGGAAATACCGAGGATTTTATACAGATCGGAAAGTTTCAGCTTCTCATGCGTATCCATAAAATGGAAAATCTGCTGCTTCTGCTCGGCGGTTATGTATAACGAATCATTCTTCTTGTTTTTAATGTTGGCCGACAGGTTATTGATACTCTCCCATAACTTGCAGTACTGGAATAGCGGGGAAGATCGAGGGGCGACCTTGGGCCCGCTTTGAACGGTTTTCCCCGCTGGATTGACATATTCACGTTTTTCAAAATCGCACAAAGCGACCAAATGTTTGCACGATTTCAGGTTTCGTTGGTAATATATGATCTTATTGCGGAGCGTATCGATAATATCTTCTGTCAAGATAGCGGGGTAATATGCCTTTTGACAGGCAAGAATACGGTTGAACTCTTCTATATAGGCCTTACGCGGATAAACCCAGTCTTTGCACCGGAAAAAAGAATCGGCTGTTAACTGCTCGTAGAAAAACGCTCCGATAGTCTTTCCGGTCTGTTTGAGTTCGTCGTAACGGTTATTCACCTCCTTTACATATTCGGTCTGTTTCTTGTCGGTTTCGGCATCGTCTTTCCGGGACGACCGGTATCCCCGTTTCTGGTTCAGGTGATACAAGACCCGCCCCAATTCCGGAAGCGAAATTTTCTCCTGTACGGATTTTGCCCTTAACTGCCATAGTTGTATCGCCGATAATTTTATCAACTCCTCGTCGGGTAACATATCGAGTTTCCGAAGTAACTTCGTCAAGTTCTCACGCCGTTGCTGATACCGGTCGTACCCTTTGCGCTGGGTTCTTTTTTGTGTACGTTTTGCATTCTTGGAAATGGCATTTCCACTGCTAAATTCCTGCTTCTCATCGGAGGACAAAGGTATAATCCGGCTTCCCAAGGCCTCTATACGCATATCCGTCTCCTCCTCTTTTACAACGGCCCAGCCAATACTGGCCACACCCAGATCAAGTCCTAAAATGGTTCTCATAGTATTAAGAAATGTTTGATTGTAAAGATACTTTTTTTAATGATATAAATAAATTTTTATATGTTTTATCTGTTATAAATGAACTATTCTGTGTTTGTTCGCAAAAGTATATTTCATCTGAAAAACCACTATATACCTATATATGAGAATATAAACACCTTCTTCCCTTTAAAGGGGAACATATAACAAAGTACAATAAATGCTATTTAATAAATTAAAAATTACAAATAGTAAATATCTCTTGTTTATCCTATTTTACAAAAAAAAATCTTATATTTGCTGCATAAACTTGAAGCAAATCACAATAAGGATTATTCCGTTGTGAAAACATTCAGAAGGGGGCTGCGCTTGCAGCCTCGTTCTTTTTTTAGAGAGAGGTGTCTGTTTCTTTGAGTCTATCCATAGACGATTCGGTATATTAACGAAACCCTCACGGCATAGACAACGTTTAAAAACGTGGGATTCATTTGTCCCGGCTCCCGCCTTTGATTATCTTTGTAGAAAATAGGAGGCGGCTGGACATGACCAAATCAGAAAACACGGTTTTCAAATTTGCCTCTGCTCTCGCCTTTCACTATCTTTGTACCCCGAATAGTTAGAATAGTTAGAAACCGTTTAAATTTAGATATAATGGCATTACAATGCGGTATCGTAGGATTGCCCAATGTAGGAAAATCCACCCTTTTCAACTGCCTTTCGAACGCAAAGGCACAGTCAGCAAATTTCCCTTTTTGCACAATTGAACCCAACGTCGGGGTAATCACCGTCCCGGACGAACGGCTGAATAAACTGGCCGAGTTGGTCAATCCCCAACGGGTAGTGCCCACTACCGTAGAGATTGTCGATATAGCCGGGCTGGTAAAAGGTGCCAGCAAAGGCGAAGGATTGGGTAACAAATTCCTGGCCAACATCCGTGAAACCGACGCCATCTTACACGTATTGCGCTGTTTTGACGACGACAACATCACACACGTGGACGGCAGCGTCGATCCCGTACGCGACAAAGAGATCATCGACATGGAGTTGCAGCTGAAAGACCTCGAAACGATAGAGAGCCGCATAACCCGCGTACAAAAACAGGCCCAAACCGGAGGCGACAAGGTAGCCAAAGTTGCGTACGAAGTACTGCTCAAATACAAAGAGGCTCTGGAACAAGGGAAATCGGCCCGTACCGTACAGTTTGAAACCAAGGACGAGCAAAAAATAGCCAAAGAGTTGTTCCTGTTGACCGCTAAACCGGTGCTGTACATTTGCAACGTCGATGAAAAAAGTGCCGTAACCGGCAACCGGTACGTCGATATGGTACGGGAAGCCATCAAAGAAGAGAATGCCGAACTGCTGGTGGTAGCCGCCAAAATAGAATCGGAGATTGCCGAGTTCGAAACCTACGAAGAAAGACAGATGTTCCTGAACGAAATAGGATTGGAAGAATCGGGCGTATCGCGCCTGATACGTTCGGCCTATACCCTGCTCAACTTAGAGACCTACTTTACCGCCGGCCCGCAGGAAGTCAAGGCCTGGACCTACCTGAAAGGCAGCAAAGCGCCCCAATGTGCAGGAATCATCCATACCGACTTTGAAAAGGGATTTATCCGTGCCGAAGTAATCAAATACGAAGATTACATCCATTACGGTTCGGAAGCCGCCTGCAAAGAGGCCGGCAAGATGAACGTAGAAGGAAAAGACTACGTAACGCAGGATGGCGACATCATGCATTTCCGTTTCAACGTATAGCATCCTTGCTGTTGGACACAGGGCTTTGGCAACCGACACAGACGGTAAATCTTAAAATTATAATACGATGCGAAAAATACTTTTGTTGCTGATATTCATCTCAGGTCTATCGGAAACCGTAAAAGCTGTAAAAATCATATATGGACCCTATTTGCAAATGATAGGCGAAACAGAAGCCTCGATTGTCTGGGTTACCGACAAGAAATCGCTTTCGTGGGTAGAAATTGCCCCGGATGACGGCATGAACTTTTACGCCGAACAGCGCCCGCAATTCTTTGAAACCTTTCTGGGTAGAAAGGTGTTAGGAACCGTACACAAGATAAAACTTACGGGACTGACCAAAGGGACGACCTACCGTTACCGAATCTTTTCGCAAGAGGTGATGGAAGAACAGGATTACCAAATATTTTACGGCCCCATTGCTTCAACCAATGTATATACCAAAGCTCCTTTGACCTTCCGTACGCTGGACAGCTCGCAAGAAAAAGTCCGATTCTTTATGGTCAACGACATACATGGCAACAACGACCTCTTCAACTCGCTGTTGAAAGAGGTAAAAAAAGGCGAAACGGACTTTGTCCTGTTCAATGGCGACATGGTAAGCCACATGGATAGTGAACAGCAACTCTTCGAAGGATTCGTTACATCGGCCGTAAAAAAATTTGCCTCTGAAATACCGTTTTACATGGTGCGGGGAAACCACGAAAGCCGAGGACGTTTTGCCCAGAACTACCTGAAATACTTTCCAACACCTACCGGTATGCCCTACTACACCTTTAAACAAGGCCCCGTATTCTTTATCATAATGGACGGAGGTGAGGACAAACCAGACAACGATATAGAATACTTAGGAACAGGTGCATTCGATGCTTACCGAGAAGAAGAGGCAGCCTGGTTACAACAGGTTGTAGCAAGCCAGGAGTTTAAAACAGCCCCCTTCAAAGTAGTTGTCATCCATGTACCCCCTACCCAGAGTACCTGGCACGGACCACTGCATACCAAAAAGATGTTTGTCCCCATCCTGAACAAAGCCGGGATAGACTTGATGTTGTGCGGACACCTGCACCAACATATCTATGCAGAACCCGGGACAG
>DVNA01000206.1 GCA_018714665.1 Candidatus Gallibacteroides avistercoris
TTTCGTGTAGCCATAGACTGCGTAAACTCGGTCGGAGGCATTGCTATTCCGGCCTTGCTGGAAGCCCTCGGAGTCAAAAAAATAGAGAAATTGTACTGTGATCCCAACGGACAATTCCCCCATAATCCGGAACCGCTACCTGAACACTTGACGGACATTGCCGACTTACTGAAAAAAGGCAACGCCGATGTAGGGTTTGTCGTAGATCCGGATGTGGACCGTTTGGCCATTATTTGCGAAAACGGGAATATGTTCGGAGAAGAATATACATTGGTGGCCGTTGCCGATTACGTCTTATCCCATACCCCGGGAAACACCGTATCAAACCTCAGCTCTTCAAGGGCTCTGCGGGACGTTACCCGAGCCCATGGACAACAATACAATGCCGCAGCCGTAGGCGAAGTAAACGTAGTAGCCAAAATGAAAGAGACGAACGCCATAATAGGTGGAGAAGGAAATGGCGGAGTCATCTATCCGGCAAGCCACTACGGGCGCGATGCATTGGTAGGAATCGCCCTGTTCCTTACCTATTTGGCCAAATCGGGGAAAAAAGTAAGCGAAATAAAAGCATCATTCCCCCCTTATGTCATTGCCAAGCAAAAGGTTCAGCTAACGCCCGACATCAATGTGGATGCGTTACTGAATGTTGTAAAAACGAAATATGCCCAATATGAAATAACAGACATTGATGGTGTCAAAATCGACTTCCCGGACAAATGGGTACACCTGCGCAAATCCAATACGGAACCCATCATCCGCGTATATGCCGAAGCCAAAGATACTGATACAGCTGAAAAAACAGCAGCAGAAATCATGAAAGTCATCCAAGAAATGGCCCATTAATACAATATTTCCTAAAAAAACAGAGAAAAAGAGCGGTAAACAATTATCGTTCTTTTCTTTGTTTTTCAAACAGATTTTTCCCCTCGCAATATTATGCAAAAGCCTCTGTGCAAATTGTTGTTAAAAACAGAAAAAAGGAAAAAGGATGTTTCTGTAATTGCTATAATTTAGCGAACTTAGCACAGTTTATTAGAATATGAAAACACACTAACACAAAAAGTGCGGATAAATAAACATTTACTTTTATATATTTACTATGAGAACAAATAGACGAACTTTTCTCAAATCGTTAGGAGGTATTGCTGCCTTTACAGTAGTTCCCCGACACGTCTTGGGTGCTGGTTACATCGCACCAAGTGATCAATTAACCAAAGGTATCATCGGTTGCGGAGGAATGGGACGCGGCCATGTAGGATATGCCGGAACCCGTCTGGTTGCCGTTTGCGATGTCGACAAGAATCATCTTGCATTGGGGCAAGCATTGGTTCCGGAGAAAATTGCAGAATATTCCGATTTCCGCGACTTGATCCTAGACAAAAATGTGGATATCGTACACATCGCCACTCCTCCCCATTGGCACGGTATCATGTCGGTAGAAGCAGCCAAAGCCGGGAAAGACATCTGGTGCGAAAAGCCCATGACTCGTACCATCGGCGAAGGGAAACGAGTTGCCGAAGCCGTAAAACAATACGGCCGTATTTTCAGGCTGAACACCTGGTTCCGTTTCTCCGACACTTTCTACGGATTGGGAACACCTGTAAAACCGTTGAAAAAACTGGTACAAAGCGGTATGTTGGGATGGCCCCTGAAAGTTACCATCAGCAAACATACCGGGTTTGACTGGAAATTCTATTGGGTAGGAAAAGAACATCTGGAACCCCAACCCGTTCCGCCAGAACTCGACTATGATATGTGGTTAGGTCCGGCTCCCTACAAACCTTATAACGAACACCGGGTACACCAAAACTTCCGCGGATACTGGGATTACGACGGTGGAGGACTGGGAGATATGGGACAACACTACATCGATCCCGTACAATATTTCTTAGGGAAAGACAATACCAGCCCCATTAAAGTAGAAGTAGATGCTCCTCAACAAAATCCCGAAGCAGTAGGCACGTGGAGATCCATCACCTATACTTACGAAGACGGCTGCCAAATTGTCTTGTGGGGCGGAGACTTCGGAGATCCGAATACTCCTTATATCGAAGGTCCGAAAGGAAAAGTTTACAAAAACTTCGTTTGCGACATACCCAACTGGGAAAAGAAATTGGCAGACTATCCCGAACCGGAACCCCAAAATACCGACTTTATAGAATGTGTAAAGAATCGTCAGAAATTTGCGTTGAACGAACAAAACGGACACCGTTCTTGTACAATTGTAAATATGGGTCTGGTTGCCTTACGCCTGAACCGGAAAGAACTCCATTACGATCCCGTAGCACAACAATTCATTAACGACGAAGCAGCCAACCGGTTAATTGATCAACCGATGAGAGCTCCGTGGAATATCTAACCTATAAAATCACGTGTAAATGAAAAAAATATTATTATCCATCAGTGCTTTTTTACTGTGCTTTTCGGTATTAATGGCTCAGACCGATCCTAACCGTACGGTAAAAACCAAAATAATAGATGCCTTGGCTCAACTGCCGGCCCAGAATCAGGAAAAATTCAATACTATCATGAAAGATATTGCCTCCACCGGAGATGAGGGGGTAAATCTATTGATGGGTATGATGAATCCTCCGGGCAAAGAAAGCAATGCCCAAATAGACTATGCCTTGACCGGTTTGACTTATTATGTAGCCGTACCGGGCAGAGAGGCTGAAAAGGAAAAAGTAGAACAAGCATACATTAAAGTATTGCCGCAAGCACAAAGTAAAGGACGGGAACCGCTTGCCTTTGTCATCCGGCAGTTACAAGTAATCGGGACGGATGCCAGTGTACCCGCCTTATCAAAATACTTGACAGACAAAGAGGTTGCCGGACCGGCTGCCCGTGCATTAGCAAGCATCAATACTGCCGCAGCACAGGAAGCATTGATATCAGCATTACAAAGTGCCACAGCAGACACTCAGAACGATATGATCAATGCCGTGGGCACTGCTAAAATAGCTGCCGCAGAACCGGTATTGTTAGAAATGTTGTCCAAGCCGGGGTTAAGCGCAAATACAGAAAAAGACTTGCTGTATGCCATCAGTCGTTGCGGAAGTAAGTCATCCTTGTCAACATTGGCAAAAAAAGCCAAAGCTGTTAATTACACAATGGAACCGACCGGTGCCAATGAAGCATACATTGCCCTGATCAAAAACATTGCGGCCAACGGCGATACTAAAACCGCATTAAAAGAGGCTAACTCTTTGTCAAAGAAAGCCCAAAAGGCGGAAGCTAAACAATCGGCCATAGCGGCTCTTGAAATCATCATGGCGGCCAATCCCGAAAAAGCCACCAGCCAGGCTGTCAAAGCATTGAAAAATCCGTGCCGCGAATACCGGAACGCTGCACTGCTGTATGCCGGCGATGATGCAGCAGAAGAGATCATCAAAGTTTTAGCCAAAGCCGATGATGAAGTAAAAATAGACATTCTGAACTGGTTGGGCGTCCGTCGCCAACAAACCACATTGGAAGCTGTTCTGCCGTATATCCAAAACGACAATAACGAAATTGCAAATGCTGCCGCATGGGCTGCCGTCAAGATAGGCGGAGATAATGCCATCCCGGCCTTGACACAACTGCTGACAAGTGCAGACCAAGAAAAAATTGAAATAGGGAAAAATGCGTTGAACTCATTCAATGGAAATATCAACTCGGCTGTGGCAGATGCGATCGATGCTGCCAATACGGATGAAGGGAAAATTGCCGGTATAGAACTTTTATCAAACCGCAAAGCAGATGCCTATTCAACCAAAATAATGGAACTGACCTCTGCCAACGGTAATGTAAAAAAAGCTGCATACGACGCTTTGCAAAATGTCGTTACTGAAAAAGAGCTTCCTCAACTCTATACAATGCTTGAAAAAGCCGACAAAACAGATGTTCCTTCCATACAAAACGCTATTATTGCAGCGTTGGCTTCTCAATCCAAAGATAAACAATACCAGACGATAGAAGCCCAAATGGCCAAATCAAGCAAAAAAGAGTTGTACTACGGAGTATTAGCTGCAACCGGAGAGAAAAAAGCGTTGGATCAAATTGTAGAAGGATTTAACAGCAGCAACAAATCTCAGAAAGATGCAGCCTTCGTTGCCTTGTTAAAATGGAACGGATTTGATGCAGCGGACGAATTGTTCGCTATCTGCAAAGCAGGACAAGAACCGTATGCGTCTCAGGCTTTGTCAGCTTATATTGACAAAATCAAACAGTCTGATTTAACCAATGAAAACCGCCTCATTTTCTTGCGTAACGCCATGGAAGTAGCGAAGTCAGACAAAGATAAGATAGAGATACTTCAACAAATTCAAGGTACTAACACTTTCTTAGGATTAATCTATGCAGGAAAATTCTTGGACGAAAAACCAATTCAACAAGCTGCTTGCCAAGCTGTTATGAACATTGCCTTGAACAACAAGGCTTACTACGGCGAAGAAGTTACCGCATTGTTGAATAAAGTATTGGAACGTCTGAGCGGACAAGACAGCGACTACCAGAAAAAAGCCATCCAAAAACACTTGGCAGAACAACCTAAAGAGGGAGGATTCGTATCTATTTTCAACGGAAAAGATTTGACAGGCTGGAAAGGATTGGTAGCAAACCCGATTGCCCGTGCTAAAATGTCCAAGGCTCAACTGGCCAAAGCACAAGAAAGTGCCGATAAACTTGCCAAAGAGACGTGGAGTGTAGAAAACGGAGTATTGGTATTTAATGGAAAAGGAGATAATCTCTGCACAGAAAAGCAATATGGAGATTTTGAAATGTATGTAGACTGGATGTTAGATCCGGCCGGTCCGGAAGCTGACGCTGGTATCTACCTACGCGGAACTCCTCAGGTACAAATTTGGGATACCGCCCGCGTAAATGTAGGGGCACAAGTAGGTTCCGGCGGATTGTACAACAACCAGAAGAACCCGAGTACTCCGCTCAAAGTAGCCGATAACAAACTGGGTCAATGGAACAGTTTCTACATCAAAATGGTAGGTGACCGTGTAACAGTATATCTGAACGGTGAATTGGTAGTAAACAATGTTATTCTCGAAAATTATTGGGATAGAAATCAATCCATCTTCCCGATAGAACAGATAGAATTACAAGCTCACGGAAGTAAAGTTTCTTACCGCGATATTTATATTAAAGAGTTGAAACGGGCCGAACCATTCAAACTTTCCGCAGAAGAAGAGAAAGAGGGATTCCGCATCTTGTTCGACGGAACCAATATGCACCAATGGACCGGTAATACGAAAGATTACATCACAGAAGACGGATGTATCGTTCTTTATCCCCAAAATGGTGGCGGTGGAAATCTTTATACAAAAGACGAATTTGAAAACTTTGTATACCGTTTTGAATTCCAGTTAACTCCGGCTGCCAACAACGGATTGGGTATCCGGACTCCTTTGGAAGGCGATGCTGCTTACGTGGGAATGGAGTTGCAGATCCTCGACAACGAACACGAAGTATACAAAGACCTGGCTCCGTACCAATACCACGGTTCTGTTTACGGTATTATCCCTGCCAAACGAGGATTCCTGAAACCGATTGGCGAATGGAACTACCAGGAAGTGATTGCAGATGGCAACCATATCAAAGTCATATTGAACGGTACTGTTATTGTGGACGGTGATATAAAAGAGGCTACGAAAAACGGAACACCTGACCACCGAGAACATCCGGGCCTGTTCAATAAGAAAGGACATATTGGATTCTTGGGACACGGATCAGTTGTCAAATTCAGAAACATCCGTATCAAAGAATTGAAATAATACAATTCAAAAAGAAATTACAACCTAAAAAGCCGTTTTAGCAAAAGCTAAAACGGCTTTTTATATATTTACAATTGAACCTATACAAGATTTTGAAAAAAGAACTTACTGACAGAACAACTAATTAACGGTTATTTTCTCAACAGGTTGTTCTCTTTTTGCATCTAACGGATGCGATTGATACGCCACTTTATCAAAATCAATTTCAGAAAGATCAATACAACGAATCGTATTGTTGTAAGCTGTCTTATAATAAACGATCCGGTGAGTCAGATCAATCGCCGAGGTCCATTGCGTTGCACTGGGAATATTGGGAGACTCACCCATGGAATGCTCTATACCTATCGGTATATCAAAATTGTTAAGCAGGTGAAAACATTGTTGTATAGTCTCGAATGCCGTTGCTTGTTGAGGAGCCGAAGCCCGATAAAATGCAGCCCTTACGAATCGTGAAGGGGGTGTAGCATCACCCGGCATTCCCAAAAATCCGGAATTTGCTCCGAATGGATTTAACATAATTTCTGACATTTTTTGTGCAGAAACACCCCCCGGATGCAGATTTACATAATTATTCAAATTGGTAAGTTGCCATTCAAAGCCGGGAGCATTAGTCAATACCCCCACTTTATTCTCATAAAAATGCGGTTCTCCGTTTACGATTTCAAGTACGACCTGACGACCTGAAGGCTCTCCAATACGCCAATGTACCACCGAAGATTTTTCCAACCCAACCACCCGGATAGAGGAGATAGCTGCTTTCACCTCATCAATCGTCGAAAACTGGGACAACATCCACATAACCAATTGTAAGTCTACTACTGTACGGTTATTTTGTAAAGAATCATACGGCAAATAACTGCCATAACCGGGGAAAAAGAACAATCCGGCCGAAAGGCCAGCACTGTTAATTCCCTCTGCCACGAACTCTTTTTGTACTACCGACAACCCGACAACACCGTATTTAGATGAAAATGACAAGCCATTAGCCCCCGTAGGAGTAAATGAACGCAATGATTGTCCCCGCGGAATAATCACATATTCACTCAGCAAGGCACTCTCAGACCATTCGATTGTACGAGACTGGATATAACTTCCGTCTTTCGAAGTAAGAGCTATTCCTGTACAAGCTATGGTATAAAAAACATTTCCACACACAATAGCAATAATCAATAATAGATGTTTTTTTTTCATACTCTTAATATTTATTATTTTTCAATATTGACAACAACGAGACAACAGGTCTACCCATTTATTATCAATAAGACAAAATTACCCTTTTCTATCAATATTACAACTCTTTTCCCATGTAATTTACAATAAAGGCCCAGATTATCTATTATAATATAAAAATAAATTTTATTGATTATTATAAGGGTTTCATATAAATTTTTTTCTCCGATATATTATTTGCTTTTCAGCTAAGTTTCGTTACTTTTTTATTTCTCTCTATAAATCATTCAGAATAGTATTATGAGGTCACAACATTACAACAAAACATCTTTTTAAAAAGTTCTGAAAACGGATCTCAACATAAGGAACCTTTCCTTTACATACGGGAAATAGTGTCAGGCTGATGAACAAGATATGGCGCAAAGGCTGTCTTTTTGTCAGAAATTTACCAAAAATTCGAATTGGCACGAAATTCGCTATATTCATACGTGAACAATCGATGTAAAGATTGTTCAAATTAATGTATATAGTATTATTTATATAAACTAATCACAACAATGAACATTAAACCATTAGCTGACAGAGTGTTGGTTAAACCAGCCGCAGCAGAAGAAAAAACAGTAAGCGGAATTATCATTCCCGATTCAGCCAAAGAAAAACCTTTAAAAGGCGAAGTTATCGCTACCGGTAACGGAACAAAAGACGAAGAGATGGTGGTAAAAAAAGGCGACAACGTACTGTATGGCAAATACGCCGGTACTGAAATCGAATTGGAAGGTACTACTTACCTTATCATGCGTCAATCAGACATTTTGGCAATCATTTAATCTCGTTTAATCCAAAAAATTTTATTATATCATGGCAAAAGAAATCAAATTTAATATCGATGCGCGCGACGAACTCAAAAAAGGCGTTGATGCATTGGCAAATGCTGTAAAAGTAACCTTAGGCCCGAAAGGTCGTAACGTTATTATCGACAAGCGTTTCGGAGCTCCCCATATCACCAAGGACGGTGTTACCGTAGCCAAAGAGATAGAATTGGAAGACTCTTTCCAGAACATGGGAGCCCAATTGGTAAAAGAAGTAGCCTCCAAAACCGGAGATGACGCCGGAGACGGAACAACTACGGCTACCGTATTGGCTCAATCGATCATTACTGTGGGATTGAAAAACGTTGCTGCCGGTGCTAACCCGATGGATTTGAAACGCGGTATCGACAAAGCCGTTGCCGTTGTAGTGGATGGTATTGCCAAACAAGCTCAGGAAGTGGGCGACGACATCGCCAAAATCGAATCCGTAGCCCGTATCTCTGCCAACAACGACAGCGAAATAGGTGCTCTTATTGCCGAAGCCATGGGCAAAGTGAAAAAAGAGGGCGTTATTACCGTTGAAGCTGCCAAAGGTACCGATACTACGGTAGATGTAGTGGAAGGTATGCAATTCGACAGAGGATATATCTCTCCCTATTTCGTAACCGATACGGAAAAGATGGAATGTGAAATGGAAAATCCGCACATCCTGATCTACGACAAGAAAATCTCTTCTCTCAAAGAGATGCTTCCTATTCTGGAACCGGCTGCACAGTCAGGCCGTCCGCTGTTGATCATTGCAGAAGATGTCGATAGCGAAGCGTTGGCTACATTGGTGGTAAACCGTCTGCGCGGCTCTTTGAAAATCTGTGCCGTGAAAGCTCCGGGATTCGGCGACCGTCGTAAAGAAATGCTCGAAGATATTGCCATCCTGACAGGTGGTACGGTAATTACCGAAGACAAAGGTATCAAACTGGAAGGTGCTACCATGGATATGCTGGGAACCGCTGAAAAAGTTACCGTAAACAAAGACAATACCACGATTGTAAACGGTGCCGGCGACAAAGATGCCATCCAAGCCCGTATCAACCAGATCAAGGCTCAGATGGAAACTACCAAATCCGATTATGACAAAGAAAAACTGCAAGAACGTTTGGCCAAAATGGCAGGCGGCGTAGCCGTTCTTTACATCGGTGCTCCCTCTGAGGTTGAAATGAAAGAAAAGAAAGACCGTGTAGATGACGCATTGAGCGCAACGCGTGCTGCCATTGCCGAAGGTATCGTACCGGGTGGTGGTGTTGCCTATATCCGTTGTATCGACGCTCTCGAAACGTTGAAAGGTGAAAACGAAGACGAAACAACCGGTATCGAAATCGTAAAACGTGCCATCGAAGAACCTCTGCGTCAGATCGTAGCCAATGCGGGTAAAGAAGGTGCCGTTGTAGTACAGAAAGTAAAAGAAGGAAAAGCTGACTTCGGATATAACGCCCGCAAGGATGAATACGAAAACTTCTTTGCCGCAGGTGTTATCGACCCTGCCAAAGTTACCCGTGTAGCATTGGAAAACGCCGCTTCTATCGCCGGTATGTTCTTGACAACCGAATGTGTTATTGCCGACAAGAAAGAAGAAGTTCCCGCTCCTAACGCCGGAGGTCCCGGTATGGGAGGAATGGGCGGTATGATGTAAAATCAACCCTCTTTCTTATAAGAGATTATAGATTACAAAAAATGACAGTCCGATTTTTCTGGCTGTCATTTTTTATATAATAAAACCTGTGTCATATTTTGGCACAGGTTTTATGTTTTATTCGCCGAGAGAGAGAGGGAGGTTCTTTCCTTACAGACCCGTTCATCCATCTCGTTATGGATAGCTGTCGCCTTCTATCAATCCCCCATTTGCGGGACGATATACCGCCCGAATACGAAGAGGTTCCGTCCGGAGAGCTTTCCCCCATGAACTGGCAGCTCCTAAACTGGGATCATAGTATTGATTAATTCCGCTCGGTTTATGCACTAGTGTCCGGAGAAAAATTCTCCGACAAGGGTTTAATTATTAAACATCAATAAGTTATAAGCATTAGAAAATTTTTCGATTAGAACATCAGTAACTTTGCGGTAGCCATCAAGAGGTTATCCGCAAGCCATGAACAAAGGAAAAACAATCTTCGCTCA
>DVNA01000207.1 GCA_018714665.1 Candidatus Gallibacteroides avistercoris
TTCGAACCGCCGACCCTCTGCTTGTAAGGCAGATGCTCTGAACCAGCTGAGCTAAACGCCCGAATGTATATGTATTTATACCCCCTCTTTTTTCTCTCTCATCCTCTTGATCTCCTCGGCGAGATTGCTATATGCCAACTTGGGGCACTCTTCCCGGATGATAACCTTCCCCCTCTTGGAGAGATGTGGGCGTTGACGGATTCGAACCGCCGACCCTCTGCTTGTAAGGCAGATGCTCTGAACCAGCTGAGCTAAACGCCCGGGACTTTTTATCAAAAGCGAGGCAAAGGTAAAGCAAAAAAATCAATCCAGCAAAATAAAACCCAAAAACTTTTTTTGTCAAATTCTATTATTACGTTGCAACGTCTATTTTACACGCAAAGCTATGGCATCGTTGGCATAAAGAAGAGCGTAGGCATAAGGCACACGGCCGTACCCTTTATCGCCGAAAGCGTCGCCATGAGAGTTTTTGAAAATCAAGTATCCTCCCCCCGGAGCATCCGCATCGTCCTGGTAACCGACAATCAGTACACTGTGCCCGTCAAAGACATTCTCCCGTTCTACCACCACCAGTTCGCCTTGCTCCCGAATATCTTGATTATTTTTAGGCCATTGGAAACCGATGGCTACGGGATGCTCGTTATCCAACTGTCGTTTCACCTCCGTCAACTGTTCCGGCGTTATCCCCGTATGAGGATCCCACTCCTTGATCCAGACCGGTGTTCCCTCCTTGCGCAGCAACGCCTCTTTTTTAGCCGATTCAGAGGGCTCTACCTTATCGGTGAAACGACCGGCATAGGGCATATAATCGTCCGGGCATACCCCATACTTTAACATCCCATCCATCGCATAATTGAAAAACGAGCCGTCTGCGGCCACTCCCTCTACCTGGTTGGCTGCCCAATTAAGAAACTCTACCGACAAAGGTGTATTATCGCCCAACACGTTGGCCCGTTCAAACTCAATCAATCCGACCATTGCAAAGACCGAACAGGTTCCCCGGCTTCCCTGATTCTTGACAGATATGCCATACTTCTCGAAAAGCGGACGGAGGTTCGTTCCCTGTGCCAGAACTTCCCCTGCAACGATAGCAACCAATACACAGGCAATCAAAGTTTTTCTCATCACCCTATCTTGTTTTTTATTAAACCGATTACTGTTTCCAGAATTTGGGGGCAAGTTAGAAAAAAAATTAAAATAGAGACAAAAAGATTCCGGCATATCATGGTAATACCCCGAGAATACACTATTTTTGCCGAAGAATTGTAAAAAGAGACTATGGAATTGACATCATTGACTGCCGTATCGCCGATTGATGGCCGATACAGAAACAAAACAGCCGTTTTATCCGATTACTTTTCGGAATATGCCCTGATCCGTTACCGGGTACGTGTAGAAATTGAATATTTCATCGCTTTATGCGAATGGCAGTTACCCCAGCTGGCAGAAATAAATCCTGACACATACAACGATTTACGGCAGATATACCTCAATTTTTCTGAAAGCGATGCTGAAAAAGTAAAATCCATAGAGTCGATTACCAACCACGACGTAAAAGCAGTAGAATATTTCATCAAAGAAAAATTCGACGAGCTGTCGCTCGAAGCATATAAAGAGTTCATCCACTTCGGGCTGACCTCTCAGGATATCAACAACACCTCCGTACCGATGTCTATCAAGGAGGCACTCAACGACGTATATTACCCGATGCTCGAAGAGGTGATACAGCTCCTGTCGAAATATGCCGACGAATGGGCTCAAATACCCATGTTGGCAAAGACACACGGGCAACCCGCCTCGCCAACCCGACTGGGGAAAGAGATAAAGGTATTTGTATATCGCCTGCAAAAACAGTTGGAACTGCTAAAAGCTACCCCCATCAGCGGAAAGTTCGGCGGAGCCACCGGGAACTTCAACGCCCACCGGTTAGCCTATCCGCAAAAAGACTGGAAAACATTTGCCAACCGTTTCTTACAAGAGAAACTGGGCATCGAACGGGAAGAGTGGACGACCCAAATTTCCAACTACGACAACCTGGCGGCCCTGTTCGACGCCTTGAAACGCATCAACACCATCCTGATAGACCTGGATAGGGATTTCTGGCAATACATCTCGATGGAATATTTCAAGCAAAAGATCAAGGCTGGCGAAGTAGGCTCTTCGGCCATGCCGCACAAAGTAAACCCGATAGATTTTGAAAACTCAGAAGGGAATCTGGGCATTGCCAACGCCATATTCGGGCATCTGTCCGGCAAACTGCCCGTATCGCGGTTACAAAGAGACTTGACCGACTCTACCGTACTGCGTAACGTGGGAGTTCCGCTGGCACATACGCTCATTGCCTTTCAAAGCACTTTGAAGGGGTTGAACAAACTGTTGTTGAACGAAGATGCCATTTACCGCGATCTGGACAAAATGTGGAACGTGGTAGCCGAAGGTATTCAAACCATCCTGCGTCGGGAAGGATATCCCAAACCGTACGAAACACTCAAAGCCCTTACCCGGACCAATGCAGGCATCAATGCCGATACGATTCGCGACTTTGTCGAAACACTGAACGTAAGCGAAGCCGTCAAAGAGGAGTTGCGGGCCATCACCCCGCACAACTACACGGGAATAGAATAATACCGAACCGTGAACCAAATAAAGCACCGAACGTTATAAAAACAGCAAAACGATAAAAGACAAAAACGCCTTGTAAAAAGAAATACCGAAAAGAGGGTGATACTTGATGAAAACCGGTCCTCTTTTCGGAGAACCTTGAAAATTAACAAAAAGAGCCGAGAGGCTTTACCATAGTGATTTATTAACCTATACTTACGTCAATTACAAAACAATTCCTGCTATGGAAAAAGAACCCAGAATGAGGCGCCCCCGCATTGGAGACAATAAAAACGCCGGCCGTGATGGTATTTCAGAGAGATATGAAAGAGTAAACTACTCTCCCAATTCACAACAAACAGACGGGTACAATACTCCGAAACGCCCGCGTACCAACTACAACCGGGAAGGGAACAACCGCTCCTCGTACGGCAACAACCGGAACAATGGGTACAATCGCCCAAGCAACAACTACGGTGACAACCGCCACTACAATCGTCCGGCCAACCGCCCCCGCTCTTACAACAACGAAGCCGAAGAAGGTGGATACAGCCCAAGAACATACAACAATAACCGCCCCTCGTACGGCAACAACCATGGAGGTTACAACAACCGTTACGGCAACGAAAACGGCGGACAACAACGTCGGCCATACGGCAACAACAATACAGGCAACAACCGGATGGGCAACCGTCCGGCAAACCGGATGCAGCAACACGACAACGCGCAAAACAACGGCATGAAATACAATCCGAGAAAACGGGTCATATACAGCGATGCCAACATCGACCCCAATGAACCGATCCGATTGAACAAATACCTGGCAAATGCCGGGATATGTTCCCGCCGCGAAGCCGACGAATACATCCAGGCCGGCGAAGTCATGGTAAACGGCACCGTCATTACCGAACTCGGCACCAAAATTCAACGGAGCGACGAAGTAAAATTCAAGGGAGAACTGGTACGACCCGAAGGCAAAATCTATGTCCTGCTCAACAAGCCCAAAGATTGCGTAACCACCGTGGATGATCCGCAAGGACGGCTTACTGTAATGGACATTGTGCGCAACGCCTGCCAGGAACGCATCTATCCGGTAGGACGGC
Source organism: Candidatus Gallibacteroides avistercoris (assembly GCA_018714665.1). Lineage (GTDB taxonomy): Bacteria > Bacteroidota > Bacteroidia > Bacteroidales > CHK158-818 > Gallibacteroides > Gallibacteroides avistercoris. The sequence continues at coordinate 3,705 of DVNA01000207.1, forward strand.
TCGACCGTAACACCACCGGAGTTTTACTGCTGACAAACGACGGAGATTTGGCTTCAAAACTGACGCATCCGAAATTTATCAAAAAGAAGATATACCACGTTTGGTTGGACAAAGACATCAACGAAGACGATATGCAACGGATAGCCGACGGCGTAGAACTGGAAGACGGATTGATACAACCCGATGCCGTAAGTTACGCCACCGAAACGGACAAAAATCAGGTAGGAATAGAAATTCACTCGGGACGAAACCGTATCGTACGCCGTATATTCGAAGCATTGGGATACCACGTAACCAAACTGGACCGCGTCTATTTTGCCGGACTCACCAAAAAGAACCTGCCGCGCGGACGTTGGCGTTACCTGACCCAGGAGGAAGTAAATATGCTCAACATGGGCTCATTTGAATAATTTACAACGACAACATTTCAACATATCCGGCCTGGCCGGCTATAAATTCACATACAACATTCAATTCTTATGGAAAAAATCAGTAGAACTAAAATTACCGACCTGCTCAAAAGCGAAGCCTTTGGGACAACGGTAAATGTAAAAGGCTGGGTGCGTACCCGCCGCGGAAGCAAACAGATAAACTTCATCGCTTTAAACGACGGTTCTACCATTCATAATTTACAGATAGTAGTAGATATTGAAAAATTCGGCGAAGATTTCCTGAAACCCATCACCACCGGAGCGTGCATCAGCGTAAACGGCATCTTGACCGCCTCACAGGGAAGCGGGCAGAAGGTGGAAATACAAGCCTCGGAAATCGAAATATACGGCACGGCCGACCCGGCCACCTACCCGTTGCAGAAGAAGGGGCACTCGATGGAGTTCTTACGCGAGATAGCCCACCTGCGTCCGCGCACCAATACCTTCGGCGCCGTATTCCGCATACGCCACAACATGGCGATTGCCATCCATAAATTTTTCCACGAAAGAGGATTCTTCTATTTCCATACGCCTATCATCACGGCATCAGACTGCGAAGGGGCCGGACAGATGTTCCAAGTAACGACCCTGAACCTGTACGACCTGAAAAAAGATGAAAACGGATCGATCGTTTACGACAACGACTTCTTCGGGAAACAGGCCAGCCTGACCGTCTCCGGACAGCTGGAAGGAGAATTGGCTGCCATGGCCCTGGGCGCCATCTACACCTTTGGCCCTACCTTCCGCGCAGAAAACTCGAACACGCCCCGCCACTTGGCCGAATTCTGGATGATAGAACCCGAAGTTGCCTTCTACGAAATAGAAGAGAATATGCAACTGGCCGAAGACTTTATCAAACATTGCCTGCAATGGGCGCTGGACAACTGTATGGACGACATCCAGTTCCTCAACGATATGTTCGACAAGGAACTTATCAACCGCATCAAGTTCGTTCTGGCCGACAAGTTCGTTCGTCTCCCCTATACCGAAGGCATCCGGATTCTGGAAGAGGCCGTTGCCAAAGGCCGGAAATTCGAGTTCCCCATCTTCTGGGGTGCAGACCTGGCTGCCGAACACGAACGTTACCTGGTAGAGGAACACTTTAAACGCCCCGTTATCTTAACGGATTATCCCAAAGAGATTAAATCGTTCTACATGAAACAGAACGACGACGGAAAGACGGTACGCGCCATGGACGTACTTTTCCCGAAAATCGGAGAAATCATCGGCGGTTCGCAACGGGAAGAGGATTATGAAAAACTGCGTACCCGCGCCAAAGAAATGGGTGTACCGGACAAAGATATCTGGTGGTACCTGGATACCCGTCGTTTCGGTACGGCTCCTCACTCCGGATTCGGACTGGGCTTTGAACGATTGCTGCTTTTCGTTACCGGTATGTCCAACATTCGCGATGTGATTCCTTTCCCGCGTACGCCTAAGAATGCTGAATTTTAATTTTTTATTGCTTATAGGGTTTTACCCTGCCGAAAATTTTCGGCAGGGTATTTTTTTATTTTAGAATTGGGGTTGGATGGATTTTTCTCCGCTTTTTTCAAAAAGCGGAACCAAAAACTTTTTAGGTTAGCGTAGTACTCTGTGATATATAAAAAATGAGGAAAACATCTTTTTTCATTTTTATATAAATCAGAGCCAAAGCAATTTACATTTAATACAGACATACAAGAACCGGAAAAATTACAACTCTAAAACTTACCATAAAAACAAGATTCTTCAATTTTTTTTTATTATGTGGTTTTTATAAGCGAAAATGCTTACCTTAGCCTCCTTAAATTGAACCCGATGAAAACAACTCCATACAAGGCTATCGCTTCCCATGCGGAGCAATGGGCGCGTGAAGCCGGGAAAATACAACTTTCTTATTTCCGGAACAAACATTTGTCGGCAGAGACCAAATCGTCGGTTTACGACCTGGTAACCGAAGTGGATAAAAAATGCGAAGAGTTGCTGTTAGAGAAAATAAATACGATATACCCGCAACACAACGTTATCGGCGAAGAAAGTGGTTCTCATGACAACGGCGGGGAGTTCTGCTGGATTATCGATCCGTTGGACGGAACGACCAATTACAGCCAGGGATTTCCTATCTTCTGCATATCCATCGGCATCCAACACCAGAAAGAAACGGTTATCGGAGTTGTATACGTACCATACCTGGACGAAATGTATTCGGCCATAAAAGGAGAAGGTGCCCTCTTGAACGGAAAGCCGATTACCGTATCCGACAAAAAAGAGCTCTCCGAATGTGTCCTGGCCACCGGATTTCCCTATGATAAAAGCACAAATCCGGACAATAACCTCGACAACGTCTATCGGATTGTCCCCCATATAAGAGGGTTGCGACGAACAGGATCGGCAGCGTTCGATTTATGTAGCGTAGCCGCCGGAACGCTCGACGGGTATTGGGAACTGAACCTTCACTTGTGGGATGTGGCTGCCGGCGAACTGATTGTATCCGAAGCCAAAGGTATGGTACGCCCCTTTAAAGAAAACCGGAGTATCTCTATCTGTGCCGGCAATCCGACCATCGTACAAGCCATTTACAACTATCTTGACAATAACGTAATCAATAAACAAACCATATTCTCATGAAAGAAATTGTTGTGAGCGGTATCCGCTCAACCGGAAATTTACACTTAGGAAACTACTTTGGGGCATTGAGAAACTTTATCAAGATGCAACACGAACATACTTGTTATTTCTTCATTGCCGATTATCACTCGCTGACAACCCATCCGGACCCCAACATGCTGCACGTAAATGTAAAAAACATTTTGTCAGAATACCTGGCTGCCGGCCTCGACCCGGACGTGGCTACCATCTTTCTGCAAAGCGACCTGCCGCAAATTCCGGAACTCTATCTGTTACTCAATATGCACGTGTATGTAGGCGAATTGGAGCGTACCGTTTCGTTCAAGGAGAAAGTACGGAAACAACCCGACAACGTCAATGCCGGACTACTCACATACCCCTCGCTAATGGCCGCCGACATCCTGATGCACAAGGCCACCAAAGTGCCGGTAGGCAAGGACCAGGAGCAGCACCTGGAAATGACGCGCCGGTTCGCCCGCCGGTTCAACACAATTTACGGTGTGGACTATTTCCCCGAACCGGATGCCTACAACTTCGGTTCCGAACTGGTCAAAATCCCGGGACTGGACGGTAGCGGTAAGATGGGAAAATCCGAAGGAAACTGCGTCTATCTGATAGACGACGAAAAGACCCTGCGAAAAAAAGTGATGCGAGCCGTTACCGACCAAGGGCCCACCGAGCCGAACTCCGTAAAACCGGAACCGATAGAAAACCTGTTTACCATCATGAAGGTTGTCTCAACGCCCGATACCGTGGACTATTTTGAAGAAAAATACAACACCTGCCAAATCCGGTACGGTGACATGAAAAAGCAACTGGCCGAAGACATTCTGAAAGTTACGTTACCCATCCGTAACCGAATTCTGGAAATACAAAAAGACGACGAATACCTGCGGAAAGTGGTAAAACAAGGAGCTGAAAAAGCTCGCGAAAGCGCATCAAAAGTGTTAAGCGACGTCCGCCAAATCATGGGATTCAGAAATTTCTAATGCCAAAGCAAACCTATAAGGGACAGAATATTAAGAACCAATCACACAATAACATCAATATTATGAGAACTTTCAAACTTTCACTCCTGAGTATATGCCTCCTATTGGTATCATGCTCTCAAAATCCGTCAAACACCGAACAAATATCGGACAAAGGGACCAAATGGCATTGGGAACAAGGCACGATTGTGGTCGATTCTCCCGAACGGCCGGCCGGACAAGAACACGTATTAGGACTCACCGTCCCCAAACTCAACGTGGTACGTGTAGGATTCGTCGGCTTAGGCATGAGGGGGCCCGGAGCGGTAGAACGCTTTACCCATATTCCGGGAGTAGAGATCATCGCCCTTTGCGATTATGAACAGGAACGGGCAGAAAAATGCCAAGAAAGCTTACGCAAAGCCAGTATGCCCAAAGCAGCCATCTACTCAGGAGCCGAAGGTTACAAAGAACTTTGCAAACGCGATGATATAGACCTGGTATATATCGCCACCGACTGGATACACCACTTCCCCGTTGCCCAATGCGCCCTGGAAAACGGCAAACACGCAGCCATCGAAGTACCCTCGGCCATGACCCTGCAACAGTGCTGGGACTTGATCAACCTCAGCGAAAAGAACCGCAAGCATTGCATGATTCTGGAAAACTGCTGCTACGACTGGTTTGAAATGAATTCGCTGAATATGGCTCAACAAGGGGTATTCGGAGAGATTATCCGTGTACAGGGAGCCTATATCCACAACCTGAGCGACTTCTGGGCTTACTATTGGAAAAACGGCAAAGAAGACCAATTGGGTTGGCGGTTGCGCTATAACATGGAACACCGTGGCGACGTATACGCCACTCACGGCCTCGGCCCGGTTGCCCAGGTATTGAACATCCATCGCGGCGACCGCATGAAAACATTGGTTGCCATGGATACCAAATCGGTTATCGGAAAAAACCTGGTAGAACAAGCTACCGGTCAAGAGTGCAATAATTTCAGAAACGGAGACCATACTACTACGTTAATCCGTACGGAAAACGGGAAAGTGATCGAAATCCAACACAACGTCATGACTCCCCAACCGTATAGCCGGTTGTATCAATTAACCGGAACAAAAGGACTGGCCAACAAATACCCCATAGAAGGATATGCCATCGATTCGGAACAAGCCAAATCATCGGGAGTACCCCAACTCGACAATCTCTCCTCCCACTCATTTATGTCTCAGGAAGCGAAAGATGCCTTGGTCGAAAAATTCCAACACCCTATCCTGAAAAAATATGGAGAAATAGCCAAAGAGGTAGGAGGACACGGCGGAATGGACTTTATCATGGACAGCCGTCTGATTTACTGCCTGCAAAACGGATTACCGCTGGATATGGATGTATATGACCTGGCCGAATGGTGCTGCCTGGCCGAGCTGGGAGAGCTCTCCATGGACAACGGTTGCGCAGCGGTCAGCATCCCCGATTTCACAAGAGGGCACTGGAACGATGTAAAAGGATTCAAACACGCCTATGCCAGTGAAGCTGACGAAGCCGAAGCCAACAGAATAGCCAAGGAATTTACCGCCCAGCTGAAAGAAAGAGGCGCAAAAGATTGGGCCGACGAAACGAACAAATAAATATCCTCGAAGAAGGAACTCCGCATAACAGAATCGCTGTTAAGCGGAGAAGCTACAAAACCCGGGATGAAATTTAATTTCATCCCGGGTTTTTGCAAACATACCCGAGAAAAGACAAAAGATATTCCCCGCAGTTTTTATTCACATCCCCCTTTTTCAAGAAACCCCAATTTTTCGAGAATGTTTTTAACAAAATTATAAGCAATAGATATTGCCAGTTCAAAAAAATAGGCTACATTTGCATCGCATTTGAGCGGGGTGTAGCTCAGCCCGGTTAGAGTACGCGTCTGGGGGGCGTGTGGTCGCTGGTTCGAATCCAGTCACCCCGACTGACAAGAAGCATTGATAATCAACAGTTATCGATGCTTCTTTTTTTACTACTCCCTACAAATCGAACAACAACCTTTCCATATCCTCACAAAAGACTACGCACAACCCAAAAGCGAAAAAAGAGAAATA